>NZ_JAMXIO010000017.1:0-88369 GCF_059651515.1 Oerskovia sp. 140933 | reverse complement strand
CAATTGGCATTAACTATCAAGCACACTGTTGAGTTCTCAAGCAACCGACACGCACCGAATCCAACCCGTTCCCAGGCCTTCACTCGGGGCAACTTCTCAAACCTACCAGACCGGCCTCTTCGTTTCAAACCCGGCGAACCGGACCGAACATCAAAGACGATCCCCGACGTCAGGTCCTGGAGGCGCGAGGCATCCAGGTCAAGATGTCGGATTTCAGTCCGGGGCAACAGCCACTTCGCGGCGGCTCCGAGGAGCTTCGCAGTGGTGTCTGTCTCTCCCTGCCGGGCTGACTTCCAGAACATTACTGGGGCGTGAACGCTCAGGTCAACCCGCTCCCGCGTGACCCCGGTCACCGCGCACCACGCGCGCTCCCCGGCCCGGCTGTCCCTACCCCCGGCCCGGCTGTCCCTGCCCCCGACCCTCGGCCCGCTCTCGCCCTCCCGCGGCCGCCCGGTACCGCTCCCCCATCTCGCGCACGGCCTCGTGCAGCTCGGGCGGCCCGACGACGTCGAACGGCACGTCGAACATGCCGACCCACGCCGCGAGCCCTCGCCACGACCACGACCCGGCGACCAGGCGCGCCCGGTCCGGCCCGAGCGCCTCGATCACTCCCTGGTCGCCCACCCACTGCGCGAGGTCCTCCGCCCGCGCGTGGAGCACCACCTCGCCCTCGGCCGGCCACCGTGGGCGGGAGAACTGGTGCGCGACGTACGCGGCGACGTCGGGCGCCCTGGCACCGGCGCGCGTGGCTCGCCGACCCTGCACAGCGCCGGCGCGGTCCGGCGCCGCCCCGCGGCCCCCGCCCACCCCGGAGCCGCGCGTCCCCTCCCCCGCCAGGGGCGGCAGGTCGCGCGGCGCGAACCGCGGTCCCGTCGGCGTCCTGGGCGTCATGCGGTCGACGCGGAACGTGCGCCAGTCCTCGCGCTCGAGGTCCCACGCGACGAGGTACCAGCGCCCGCCCCACGTCACGAGGTGGTGCGGCTCGGCCCGCCGCGGCGGGCGGAACGCCGCGTCCCCCGCGCCGAACGTCGGCGACGACCCGCCGTCGTAGTCGAAGCGCAGCACCTCGCGCGCCCGCACGGCGCTCCCCACCGCGACCAGCACGGCCTGGTCCACGACCGGTCGCGCCTCGTCCCGCGAGGACCGCACCGCCGTGACCTCGAGCGCGTCGATCCGTCCACGCAGCCGCGCCGGCATGACCTGGCGGATCGTCGCGAGCGCCCGCTGCGCAGGCTCCTCGATCCCGCCCCCGTGAGCCGTGCGGAGGGCGACCGCGACCGCGACGGCCTGCTCGTCGTCGAACAGCAGCGGCGGGAGGTCTGCCCCCGCGTCGAGGCGGTACCCGCCGTCGGGCCCCTTGGTCGCGCGGACCGGGTAGCCGAGCTCGCGCAGCCGGTCGACGTCGCGCCGCACCGTGCGCGGGCTGACGCGCAGCCGCTCCGCCAGGGCCTCCCCGGGCCAGTCCCGACGGGCCTGGAGCAGGGAGAGCAGGGCGAGGAGGCGGGCCGAGGTCTCGAGCATGCCCCCAGCGTCGCACGAGGTAGCGGACAGAACCTGACCGCTACCCCCGACAAGGTGGAGGTATCACCCACTCCTGGAGGACACCGTGATCCACACCCGCTCCCTCACGAAGGACTTCGTCGTGAGCCGTCACGAGACCGTGCACGCCGTGCGCGGCATCACGCTCGACATCGAGCCGGGCGAGCTCGTCGCCGTCCTGGGGCCCAACGGGGCCGGCAAGACCACGACCCTGCGCATGCTCACCACGCTCATCGCGCCCACCTCGGGCAGCGCGAGCGTCGCAGGGTACGACGTCGTCGCGCACCCCGCGCAGGTCCGTCACCACATCGGGTACGTCGGGCAGGGCAACGCCGCGGGCCACAACCAGCGGGCCGTCGACGAGCTCGTGACGCAGGGCGTCGTCCACGGGCTCGACCGCCGGGCCGCGCGCCGCCGCGCCGACGAGCTGTTCGAGGCCCTCGACCTGACCGCGCTGCGCACGCGCAAGGTCGCGGACCTCTCCGGTGGGCAGCGCCGCCGCCTCGACGTCGCGATGGGCCTGGTCCACGCGCCCTCGCTCCTGTTCCTCGACGAGCCCTCGACCGGGCTCGACCCCCACAACCGCGCCAACCTGTGGGAGCACGTCCTGCGCATGCGCGCCGACGCGCTCGCCTCGACGGGCGACCCCATGACGATCGTCCTGACGACGCACTACCTCGACGAGGCCGACACCATGGCCGAGCGCGTCGTCGTCGTCGACCACGGCGAGGTCATCGCGGACGACACCGCGGAAGCCCTCAAGACGAACCTCGCCGGGGACCGCGTGGTCCTCGAGACCGCCGCGCCCGACGACGGCGCCCGCCTCGCGCAGCTCGTCTCGCGCGCCGACGGGGTCCGGGAGGTCGGGACCGACGAGGCCGCGGCCGACGGCACCCGGGTCACCGCCCGCGCCGCGGACGGACCCGCGCTGCTCCCGGCCCTGCTGCGCGCGGCGGACCACGCGGGCATCGCCGTCGCGACGGCCCAGGTCCACCGTCCCACGCTCGACGACGTGTTCCTCGCGCTGACGGGACGCAGCCTGCGCGAGTCGGGCGCAGCAGACCGGACCAGCACGTCGGGCGCAGCAGACCGGACCAGCGCGTCGGGCGTCACCCCCACCGCACGGACCACCGAGAGCCCGCTCTCCGGGAAGGACGCAGCATGAGCACCGTCGACACCACGACCGGCCCTGCGGCCGGCAGCAACCCGGCAGCCGGCCGCGACCCGGCGGGCACCCGGCGGGGCAGCGCCACGACCGGCCGGGCCGCCCCGCGTCCTCGCGGGCGCCTCGCGAACCTGGCCCGGGACACGACCATCGTCCTGGTCCGCGAGCTGCGGCCGCTGCTCCACGACCCGTTCTCGGTCGTGTTCGGCCTGGTCCAGCCGCTCGTGTTCCTCGCGCTGTTCGGACCCCTGCTCGTCGGCACGCTCAGCGGGCAGGACGGTGGCGCGGCGGGGACGCTCGGCGGCAGCGTCTGGCAGTGGTTCGTGCCGTCGATCCTCGTCATGACGACCCTGTTCGGCACGTCGACCACGGGCGCCAACCTGCAGCAGGAGCTCAACACCGGGGCCCACGAGCGCATGCTCGTCTCACCGCTGTCCCGGCCCTCGCTGCTCGTGGGGCGCGCGCTCAAGGAGATGGTGCCGATCGCGGCGCAGTCCGTCGTGGTCGTGCTCGTGATGCTGCCGTTCGGGTTCGAGCTCTACCCCGTCGGGGCGGTCCTCGGGCTGGTCATGCTCGCGGTCTTCGGCGTCGGCATCGGGTCGCTCAGCTACGCCCTGGCCCTCGCCGTGCGCAAGCAGGAGTGGATGTTCTGGCTCGTCCAGCAGACCCTGCTGTTCCCGCTCATGATCCTGTCCGGGATGCTGCTGCCGCTCGAGACCGGGCCGGGATGGATGCAGGCCGCGGCCCGCCTCAACCCCCTGACCTACCTGGTCGACGCCGAGCGCTCGCTCTTCGCCGGCGACCTGACCTCGTCGGCCGCCGCCTGGGGCTGGGTGGCCGCGGTGGTGACCGCCGCCGTCGGGCTCGCGGTGGGCATCCGGACCATGGTGCGCAGCACCGACTGAGGCCCACGACGGCGAAGGGGTGGCCCGCCGACGGCGCGCCACCCCTTCAGCCGTGCGTCGGCCGGGTGCTCAGGCGTAGTGCTCGCGGAACGCGTCCGTGAGCGTCGGGCCCCCGTCGCCCAGACGCCACACGCTCCACCCGTCGGCCGTCGCCGTGCCCGACGCCGCGATCGCCGCAGCGTCCGGGTGGCGGAAGCGCGCGCCGTCGGTCAGCTCGATGAAGCCGTCCGGGTACAGGACCGCCTCGAAACGCTGCCCGCGCCGCGGGCGCGACCACACGAGCTGGACCGGGTTGCCGAACGACCTGGCGAGCGCGTGCAGGTCCGGGTCGTCGTCCGGGTCGTCGTCCGGGTCGAGGCCGAGCGCCGAGGCCGGCGGCGGCGGAGGTGACGGCACGAGGTCCCGGCCCAACGGGTCGATCGAGCTCAACGCGTCGACCACCGGGACGTTCACCGGCGGCTGGTAGGACAACGGGTCGTACGCAGGCGCCTCGGCCTCGTAGGACTCGCGCGTCAGGACCGACTCGCGCGTCCGGATCGACTCGCGCGTGCGGATCGACTCGCGCGTCAGGATCGAGGCGCGGCTCGGCGTGCGCGACGACAGGGCGTCCGCCGACGACGGGTAGCCACCCGCCGACTCGTCCACCGGGGGCGACGCGAACAGCGGGACGGGCGGGACCGTCGGCGGCTCGGGGGGCAGCGGCACCGAGAGGTCGTCGGGCAGGCCGTGGTCCGCGCCGAGCAGCGGCTCACGGATCGGCTCGAGCGGGCCCGTCACGTCCGCCGACCCCGCGGCGCTCCCGTACACCGTGGCCGACGTCTCCAGCTCCGAGCCCCGGCGGCGGTCCGAGCGCGAACGCTGCGTCACGATCGGCAGCTTGCCCGTGAGCGCACGCCCCACCGCGACCCCCTCGGCGAAGTCCGCCGTGCGCTGCGCCGAACGCGTCGGCTCGATCGCCGAACGCCGCGGGGCCGCGGCAGCCGCAGGTCGGGAGGTGCGCTCGGGCACCAGCGGCGAGACGTCGACGAACCGCCGCCCGTCCGCGCCGTGCATCACGCCGAGCTTGAGGACCGACACCGACGAGCCCGGCTGGCGCAGGAAGTCGAGGGCGTCGACGATCCCGTCCTCCGCGCTCGAGCAGATGACGATCAGGCGGGCCCCCGTCGCGCGGGACGTCGCCTGCGAACGGGTCAGCGGCACGTTGTCGTAGAACGTCGTGACGTCCTGCTGGAAGCGCGCCGCGCCACCCGAGTACCGCCCCGCGAGCTCGGCACGCGTGAGCTGCCCCGCGCGTCCCGCATGGTTCATGGCCCGAGTCAGCGTCTCCTCGGTCAGCTCCGAGACGACCTCGATCACGACCGGCAGCCCTGCGGCGTCGAGCGCCAGCAGGTGCGGCTCCTCGATCGACGCACCCTGCCGGACCGGGAAGATCTGCTCACCGAGCAGCCCGTCCAGGTGCCCGTCGACCACGCGCTGCGCGACCGTGCCGAACCCCCCACCCGCCGGCTGCGACGGGCGGACGAGAACTGGACGTTCGGCGTCCACCTCGAAGAGGGGCATCGTGGGTCTCCTGCGGCTCGGGAAGCGACCTCGAACGCTGCTCGGGACGGCGGCGTTGCCGCATAGCCTACGACGCCCGCGCAAGCGACTCGAACGTGGACGTTTCACCCACTGGACCGGTCGCGTCCAGGCCGTCTCAGTCCGTGGCCAGGCGCTCCTCGACGCGCTCGACCTTCCCTGTCAGCTCCCCCGTCCGACCTGGGCGGATGTCCGCCTTGAGCACCAACGAGACCCGGTGCCCGCCCGCGCCGACCGCCTCGGTCGCACGCTTGACGACGTCCATGACCTCGTCCCAGTCCCCCTCGATCTCCGTGAACATCGACGTGGTCCGGTTCGGCAGGCCCGACGCACGGACGATGCGGACCGCCTCGGCGACGGCGTCCGTGACGGACTCGCCGGCACC
The DNA here is from genome assembly GCF_059651515.1 of Oerskovia sp. 140933. Taxonomy (NCBI): domain Bacteria; kingdom Bacillati; phylum Actinomycetota; class Actinomycetes; order Micrococcales; family Cellulomonadaceae; genus Oerskovia; species Oerskovia sp. 140933. The sequence goes on along the minus strand of NZ_JAMXIO010000017.1, from coordinate 82,797 downwards.
GAGCGGGGCGACGGAGAAAGCGAAGATGGCCATGAGGACATCATGCCGCGTCCGGTGGCCGGTGGCCTGGGACCCGCGGTCCCGGGGTCCCGGGTCCGGGGCGCCGCCCGCGGCTCGCCGCGCCGCGCGTCCCCCGCGGCACGTAGCGTGGGGCTCATGCGAATCGGAGCACACGTCGACCAGGCCGACGCCGTCAACCAGGCACGAGCGATCGGCGCCGACCAGGTCCAGGTCTTCCTGGGCGACCCGCAGGGCTGGAAGGGCGCCGAGTTCACCTACCCGGGCGGGGCCGAGGCCCTGCGCGCGGACGCGGCGGCCGCGGGCCTCGACGTCTACGTGCACGCGCCGTACGTCATCAACGTCGCGAGCACCAACAACCGCATCCGCATCCCGAGCCGCAAGTCGCTCCAGAAGATCGTCGACGGCGCAGCCGAGATCGGCGCCAAGGGCGTGATCGTGCACGGCGGCCACGTGACCGCGGCCGACGACGTGGCGGTCGGCTACGACAACTGGCGCAAGGCGATCGACGCGCTCGACGCCAAGGTCCCCGTGCTCATCGAGAACACCGCAGGCGGGGCCAAGTCGATGGCCCGCACGATCGAGAGCATCGGGCGGCTGTGGGACGCGATCGGGGCTGCGGAGGGCGGCGACCAGGTCGGCTTCACGCTCGACACGTGCCACGCGTGGGCGGGTGGGATCGACCTGAGCACCGCCGCCGACCAGGTGCGCGCGGTGACGGGTCGGATCGACCTGGTGCACGCGAACGACAGCCGCGACACGTTCGACTCGGGGGCCGACCGCCACGCGCACTTCGGCGACGGCCTCATCCCGCCCGACGAGCTGGTCGCGGTCGTCGCCTCGGCCGGGGCGCCCGTCATCTGCGAGACGCACGGCGACATGGGCCCGGACATCGCCTGGCTGCGCGCGCGCCTGGGCTGAGAGGCCCGACGGCGCAGCTCACCGCGGGCGTCCGGGGGCGGTGGGCGTCGGCCGAGCATGCGGAGGGCGTCCGTCCTCGGGTCGAGGACGGACGCCCAGCGCATGTCCGGCGAGAGGTCAGCCCGTGTTCTGCAGGCCCGCCGCGACACCGTTGACCGTGAGCAGCAGCAGGTGCTGCAGTCCGTCCTTGTACTGCCCCTCGGCCCCCGAGCGCAGGCCGCGCAGCGCACGGAGCTGGAGCAGCGACAGCGCGTCGACGTACGGGCTGCGGAGCTGGACCGCACGTCCCAGGACGCGGCGCCCCGCCAGGGGCCACTCGCTCCCGGAGATCTTGAGGACCCACTCGCGCGTCAGTCGCAGCTCGTCGAGGATCTTCGCCGCGAGGTCGTCGCGGTCGCCCAGCGCGAGGTAGCGCTCCGCGATCCGCTCGTCGGCCTTGGCGAGGGACATCTCGACGTTGTCGATGAGCGTCGCGAACAGGGGCCAGTCGCGGTGCGCCTCGCGCAGCCGCTCGAGGTCGCCGAACTCCTGGAGCGAGGTGCCCAGGCCGTACCAGCCGGCCAGGTTGATGCGGGCCTGCGACCAGGAGAACACCCACGGGATGGCGCGCAGGTCCTCGAGCGACTCGACCGACAGGCCGCGGCGGGCCGGGCGCGAGCCGATCGGCAGGAGGCCGACCTCCTCGAGCGGCGTAACCTCGCTGAACCACTGCGGGAAGCCCTCGCTGCGGACCAGCGCGTGGAAGTGCTCGCGCGACGCCGAGTCCAGGGCGGCAGCCACGTCGGCGAAGCGCGCGGTCGCCTCGGCGTTGCGACGCTCGACCGACGGCGCGGACGCGAGCAGGGTCGCCGCAGCGACCTGCTCGATGTGCCGGGCCGCGATCGTCGCGTCGCCGTAGCGGGCCGTGATGACCTCGCCCTGCTCGGTCAGCTTGAAGCGGCCGTCGACCGAGCCCGGGGGCTGGGCGAGCACGGCACGGTTCGCGGGGCCGCCACCACGCCCGAGGGCGCCGCCACGGCCGTGGAACAGGGTCAGGTTGATGTCGTGGCGCTGCGCCCACTCGGCGATGCGGCTCTGCGCGGAGTGCAGCGCGAGGGTCGCGGACACCGGACCGACGTCCTTGGACGAGTCCGAGTAGCCGAGCATGACCTCGACCTTGCGGCCGTTCTCGGCGAGCCGACGCTGGACCTGGGGCAGCTCGAGCGAGGCCTCGAGGATCTCGACGCTCGCCTCGAGGTCCGCGAAGGTCTCGAACAGGGGGATCGCGTCGATGACGGGGGCGTCGTCGGCGCCCTCGAACGCGAGCTCGGCGAGCTGGTAGACAGCGGCCAGGTGCTCGGGCTTCTGCGTGAACGACACGATGTAGCGGCGCGCGGCACGCACGCCGTAGCGCTGCTGGATCGAGCCGATCGCACGGTAGGTGTCGAGGACCTCGCGCGTGCGGTCGGACAGCGTGCCGTGCACACCGTGCTCCGCGATCTCGGCGAGCGCGGCCTCGTGGACCTGCGAGTGCTGGCGGACCTCGAGCTCTGCCAGGTGGAACCCGAAGGTCTGCACCTGCCACACGAGCTGCTGCAGGTCGCCGTACGCGGCCCGGGGCGCGCCCGCGTCGATGAGCGAGTCCTGGACGACCCGGAGGTCGGCCTCGAGCTGCTCGGGCACCGCGTAGGCGAGGTCCGCGTCGCGCAGTCGCGTCGCGGTGATGCGGCGCGCGACGACGAGCATGACCGCGCGGTGCGGCTCGCCGGGGGACTCGGCCGCGGCCTCGGCCGTGATGGCCTCGGAGAGCTGACGCTGCTTCTGCCACAGCGAGCGCAGGCCGTCGGACGCCGGCGTGCCCTGCTCGTCGAGCGTGAGCGTGCGCCCGATGCGCTGGGCGGCCTGCTCGAGGGCACGCAGGGCGTGGTCGGCCGCGATGGCCGCCGCCTGGCGCGTGGTCTCCGCGGTCACGTTGGGGTTGCCGTCGCGGTCGCCGCCGATCCAGGTGCCGAGGCGCACGAACGGTGCGGCCAGCGGTCGGTCGTGGCCGGCCTTGTCGGCCAGGAGCCAGTCGTCGAGGCGGCGGTAGACGGTCGGGAACACCGAGAAGAGGGTCGCGTCGAACACGCTCATCGCGGTGCGGACCTCGTCGAGCGGCGAGGGCTTCGCGGCGCGGATCGGGGACGTGCGCCACATGGCGTCGATCTCGGCGAGGAGCTTGCGCTCGTTCTCGGCGAGCGAGGCGCCACCGTAGGGCAGGGTGTCGCGCTCGGTGAGCAGCGCGGACAGGCGACGGATGGACGCGGACACGGCCCGACGGCGGGCCTCGGTCGGGTGCGCCGTCAGGACCGGGCGGAACTCGAGCCGCTGGAGTCGCGCGAGCGCCTCGTCGTGGCCGACCTCGTCGGCGAGCTGCGTGAAGGCCTCGGGCAGCGTGTCGTCGACGACCGACGGGGCCAGCTCGGCCTCACGGTCGTGCAGGACGCGCACGCGGTGGTGCTCCTCGGCCAGGTTCGCCAGGTGGAAGTACACCGTGAAGGCGCGGGCCACCTGCTCGGCGCGCTCGTGGCTGAAGCTCTCGACGAGACGCTCCGCCTCCTCGAGCGCTGCGTCGGCGTGCTCGCCGTACGCGCGGATCGAGAGCTCGCGCAGCCGCTCGACGTCGTCGAGCAGCGCGGGATCCCCCGACTCCGTCAGGACCGTGCCCAGGAGACGGCCGAGGAGGCGCACGTCGTCGCGCAACGGCGCCGGGACCTCGTGCCGTGCGCCCGTGCGGCCGTTGCCGTCGGTGGATGCGGGGGGAAGGTTGTCTGTCACGGGTCCGTAGCCTAGGCGCTCGGCGCCGCGGCGTGTCGAGGACGTCTGCCTGGTGGTCGGTCGCCGGGCCGTGGGCATGCTCGGGCTCGGGGCCGGGGCCGGGCAGCACGACGCCCGGGCGAGGAGTCCTCGCCCGGGCGTGCGACGCCGTCGGGCCGGAGAGGCGGCGGCGCTGCTGCCGCCCCGCTCGCCCGAGAGGGGTCAGTGCGTGAAAGCGCCCTGCCACACCGTGTCGAACGGTGCGTGCGAGCTCACGCGCGCCTCGATCGCCTCCGTGACGATCTGCTTCGCGGTGGCGACGGCACGCTCGACGTCGTTGCCCTTGGCGAGCTCCGCCGTGATCGCCGCGGCGAACGTGCAGCCCGCGCCGCTCACGCGCTCCTCGCCCACCTTGGGGACCGAGAAGACCGTGATCTCCTGGCCGTCGAACAGCACGTCGACCGCGTCCGGCCCGGGGAGCTCGACGCCACCCTTGACGACCACGAAGTCCGGACCCAGGGCGTGGATGCGCTCGGCGGCCTCCACCAGGTCGTCGACCGACTCGATCGTGTCCATGCCGGACAGGACCTTGGCCTCGAACACGTTCGGGGTGATGACGGTCGCGAACGGCAGGATCTTCTCGCGCAGCGCGGTGTCGGTGTCGAGGGCGGCACCCGGCTCCTGGCCCTTGCAGATGAGGACCGGGTCGAGGACCACGTGGTGCCAGCGCTTGCTCGCGAGCGACTCCGCGACCACGTCGATCGTCGCAGGCGTGCCGAGCATGCCGATCTTCACGACGTCGAGGTCGTAGGTGGCGTTCGCGGCCTCGAACTGGTCCGCGATGACCTGCGGCTCGACCGGGACGAACCGGTGGCCCCAGTCGTTCTTCGGGTCGAACGACACGATGCACGTCAGGGTCCCGACGCCGTAGACGCCCAGCTCCTGGAACGTCTTGAGGTCGGCCTGGATACCGGCTCCCCCGGTGGCTTCCGATCCGGCGATGACGTACGCGAGGTTGACCATGGTGCTGCCTGTGTCCTTCGAGGAAGAGTGGTGGGACCGGGCCTGGCCCCCGGGAAAGCCTACGCCGACCCCGCACCGGGCCCCACGAGCACGCCGTCACCTCCCGGGGCGCACCAGCTCCGCCTCGTACGCGAGGATCACGAGCTGGACCCGGTTCGTGAGCCCCACCTTGGTCAGCAGGGACCGCACGTGGCTCTTGACCGTCGCCTCGGAGAGGTACAGCTCCTCCCCGATCTCCTTGTTCGACAGCCCGCGCGCGACGGCCAGCAGCACCTCGAGCTCGCGCGGCGTCGCCAGCTCGAGGCCGGACCCGGCCCCGGGCGCGCTCGCGACGCCCGACCCCGCGTGCCAGTCCGAGAGCTCGACCCAGCGCTCGATGATCCGGCGCGTGACCCCGGGGTCGAGCAGGCTGTCGCCCGCCCGCACGCGGTGGACAGCGCTCACGAGCGACTCGGGGTCGGCGTCCTTGAGCAGGAACCCCGCGGCCCCGGCCCGCAGCGCGCCGTACACGTACTCGTCGTCGTCGAACGTCGTCAGGACGAGCGTGCGCACACCCGCGAGCGCCGGGTCCGCGGAGATCCGGGCTGCGGCGTCGATCCCGTTGAGGTGGGGCATGCGCACGTCCATGAGGACGACGTCGGGCAGGAGGGCGCGGGCCATGCGGACGCCCTGGACGCCGTCGGCCGCCTCGCCCACGACCGTGATGTCGGGCTCGTTGTCGAGGATCATGCGCAGGCCCAGGCGGATGGTCGCCTGGTCGTCGACCACGACGACGCGCACGGGTTCGCTGAACGGCCGGCTCTCCGCGACGACGTGCAGGGGCACGGGGCCGCGTGGCCGCCCGGGTGGCGCGACGCCGTCCGGACGGGGGGACGGGACGGGGCCGTGGGTCATGGGGTCTCCCGGGGCAGGACGGCCTGGACGCGCCAGCCGCCGCTCTGGTCGGGTCCTGCGGACAGCGTGCCGCCGCAGGACAGGGCTCGTTCGCGCATGTTCAGCAGGCCGTTGCCGCCGTGCAGGTCGGGGTTGTCCGGCAGGGGTGGCCCGGGGTCGCGGACCGCGACGCGCACGTACCCGGGCGTCGCGACGATCTCGAGGCTCAGGCGCGGGGCCAGCGAGTGCAGCAGCACGTTGGTCAGGCCCTCCTGGGCGATGCGCACGACGGCGAGGCTCACCTCGGGCCGCAGGTCGCCCAGGTCGTCGGGCAGGTCGAGCTCGACGTCCCGCCCGGCCTCGGTCAGGCGGGCGGCCGCGGCCCGGACGTCGTCGAGCGCGGGGGCGGGGGCGAGCTCGAGCGCCTCCCCGGTCTCGCGGCGCAGCACGTGCACGACCGATCGCATCGAGGTCAGCGCCTTCTTGCCCTCCTCCGCGATCCAGGTGACCGCCTCGGCCGGGGCCTGGGGCTGGTTGGGCGCGACGCGGTCCGCGGCCTGCGCCCGGACGACGATCGCGGACATGTGGTGCGCGACGACGTCGTGCAGCTCGCGGGCGATGCGCGTGCGCTCGGCGTGCACCGCCTGCTGGGCCAGGGCCCCCTGCAGGGCCGTGAGCTCCTCGTTGCGCTCGCGCAGGGTCTCGCCCGTGACGGCGATGCGCCGGACCATCCAGCCGAGCGCCACGGCCGCGAGCGCCAGGGCGACCGTCGTGAGGATCCCCGAGGGCGACGACATGCTCATGAGCTCCCAGTACCCGTACCAGTGCAGGCTGCTCATGTGCAGCGACCAGCCCGACAGGACGACACCGAGCGCCGCGAGCGGAGGGGGCACTGCTCCCTCGCGGGTCGCGCTGAAGCCCGCGAGGAGGAGCGGGACGAGGTGGAACTGGTTGCTCAGGGCGTCGTCCTGGAAGAGCGGGTAGAACGCCGCGGTGACCCAGAACGCCCCACCGGGCGCGATCCTCCTCAGGGCCAGCGTCAGGACGAGCCAGACGCCGGTCCACCAGTACGACCGGATGTCCCGGGGCATCCAGTAGTCCCCCTGGTACATGAACCAGACTCCGCCGAACCAGACCAGCCCGACCGCGAGCGCGACGAGGAGGTCCTGGGCCCACTCGGGCGCACGGCGGGAGGGCTGCACGCACCCACCGTAGCGAGGGCGGCCCCGTGGGCGAGTCCGCCCTGGGGCTGGTGCCCGACGGCGCCGCGTCCGCCCCGGGGACGAACCCACCCGGGCGGGGCGCGCCCTGCGGACCGGGCAGGTCCGCCCCGAGGAAGGATGCCCCGGCCGGGCTCGTGCGGCGAGGGTCGAGGCATGACTTTCGACTCCCCTCCCCCGCCGCCCCCTGCCCCCGGTCCGTGGGACGCGCACCCCGGCGGCCGTGCGCCGACGGGCACCGTGCCACCCTTCGACAGCCTGCTGGCCGCGCCCGACGGCCGCCCCCGCGCCGGGGGCGGCGCCCGGGACGCCGGGCGGGGGCGAGGGCCCGGGCGCGCCCGGGAGTCGGGCAGGTCACCGGGCCGCCCGGCACGGCGGCGCCGGACCCCCGCGGACCGCGTGTACGCCGCGGTCGTCGTGATCGGGCTCGTGGCCTGCGGGGTCTCGGCGTACGAGCTGCTCACGACCGACTCCTCGTCGAATGACCCGAGCACGGGGACCGCGTCGGGCAGGGCGCCAGGAGCAGGGCCGGGCGCGGCCGTCGGCGAGGCCGCGGAGGGCCCCGCGGGCGAGGCTCCCGCGACCGGTCTCGACCCCGAGCTGCAGCGCCGGTTCGAGCAGGCGCGGGCGCTCGCGGCCGAGGACGGGGTCGAGCTGACCCTGGTCTCGGGGTGGCGGTCGGCCCAGGAGCAGGAGCAGGTCGTCGAGGACGTTGTCCGCAAGCGTGGCTCGCGCGAGGAGGCCGAGCGGTGGGTCCTGCCGCCCGAGGCCTCGGCGCACGTGGCGGGCACGGCGATCGACGTCGGGGCCACCGAGGGTGCGCTGTGGCTGGGTCAGCACGGCGAGGAGCTGGGGCTGTGCCGGACCTACGCGAACGAGATCTGGCACTTCGAGGCAGTGACCGAGCCCGGTGGGACGTGCCCCCCGATGCACGAGGACTCGCGCGTGGGCTGGGAGTGAGCAGGGTGCGGGGCGGTCAGGCGGGCCGCTCGGGCCCCGCGGGCCCAGCGGGCCCCGCAGGCCCCGCAGGCGTGACGGACCCAGCGGGCCCGGCGGGCTCGGCGGGCTCGGGCGCCGCGAGCATCTCCGGGGCGCTGCGCACCAGCAGCCACGCCGGCAGGATCGCGAGGCACAGGACGGGCAGCACGCCCACGTCCCCGACGACCGCGACCGCGACGAACAACGCGATCCACCCGTCGCGGCCCACGGCCAGGACCACGCCCAGGACCCCGCTCGCGACCGACAGACCGAGCGGCGCCCCCGGGAAGGCCGCGTTGACGGCCACCCCGGCCGCGACCCCGATGAACACCGCGGGGAAGATCCGCCCGCCCCGGAAGCCCGCGGCCGCCGCGACCACGAGCGCCACGAGCTTGACCGCGACGATCAGGACCAGGTTCGCCGTCGAGAGGTCGGCGCGCTGCTGGACCAGCTCGAACGACTGCTCGGACCCCTTGAACAGCGTGAGCGGACCGCCGATCGCGCCCAGGACTCCCAGGACCACGCCGCCGAGCGTGACGTACAGGACCGGGTTGCGCAGGCCGTGGAAGAACCGGTGCACGTGCGGGAACGCGATCACCCCCAGCAGGGCGACGCCCGCGGCCGCGGTCGCGACCGCGAGCGAGATCCCCACGTCGCCGATGTCCGGCACCCCGAGGTCGGGGACGTCCATCGAGCCGAACGGGCGCCCGAACGCATCCATGGTCATGGCGCCCGCCCCCGCCGACACGAGCGGGAGGAACAGCCGGTCGAACAGCGGCCCACCCCGGGGGAACCCCGCGACGACCCCCGTGAACACGAGCGCGGCCGCGACGGGCGTCCCGAACAGCGCGCCGATCGTCGCGGCCGCGGCCAGCATCACGACGAGGTCCGTGGGCACCCGGGGCCACAGGCGCGCGACCAGGGCCACGAGCAGCGCGGTGTTGATCGCGATGATCGGGTTCTCGGGCCCCAGGCTCACGCCGCCCGCCAGGCCCAGGACCGTGACCACCACGAGGCTCGGCAGCACCCGGAGCGGCAGCGGGGGCGCGATGAGCTCGGTCGTCGCCGAGTCCCGGCCCCCGTGCCCCGGCACGAGCCACACGACCAGCCCCACGAGCAGGCCCGCCCCGGTCAGCATCCCGAAGATCCACCAGCGCGAGTCCGGGTCCACGCCCAGCGCCCCGGGCAGGTCCGACCACAGGGCGTCCTCCGCGGCGGCGGACAGCTGGTCCAGCCCGTAGAGCACGAGCGCCGAGACGATGCCGACGAGCACCGCCGGGACGCACAGCCTCAGCAGCGTGCCCAGGGCGGGGCCGTCCCGCGGGCCCACGCCACCGGGCACCGGGCGGGAGGAGGTCGCGTCGTCGTCGCGCGCGGGCATGCGCCCAGCGTGGCACGCACGCGGTCGGTGCGCGCCCTGGGCCCTGGCGCACGGGAGTGGCCGGCGAGGAGGGCGCCCGGGCGGTCGCTGCACCCTCCGGCCCGACGGCGCAGCATCAGCCCCAGGGCTGATCCCGCCCCTCGCGGACCGCACCCTGAGGCGAGGGCGACTGCCGCCGTCGGGCCGATGTACCCGCCCGCTGCGCCTGGGAAGGTCGGGGCGTGACCCTCCGCACCGCGCACGCCTCGCGCGCCCGACGGCCTGCCTGGGCCGCCCCCTGGCCCGACGCGACCGCGCGCGCGACGGCCGCAGCGGCGGCCGACCGGCGCCGGGCCCGCGGCGTGACCTACGGGATCGTGCTCGCTCTCCTGCTCACCGCAGCGGTCCAGGTCGAGGTCTGGCCGCTCACCGCCTACCGGCTCTTCAGTGCCGTCCGGACCGACACCAGCACGGTCCTCGACCTCGTCGCCGAGACCGCCGACGGGGACGTCACGGTCCTCCCGGCCCACCCGGCGGAGCCCCTGACGACCACGGCCAGCCAGTACCGGACCCTCACGACCGCGCCGCCCGAGCGCCGCCACGCGATGGTCACGGCCTGGCTGGACCTCGCCGGGATCGACACCGCGACCGTGAGCACCGTCCGGCTCGACAGGACCGTGCGGACCCTGGAACCCGGCACGGACCGGTGGGTCGTGCGGTCGCGCGAGACCGTCCTCGAGGTGGTCCCGTGACCGCGACCACCGGTCCGCCGCTGCGCCGGGCCGCGCGCGCCGTCGACCGGGCCCTGCTGGCCCCCGGGCCCGCCCACCGGCTGCTCGAGGTCCGCACGCTGCTCGCGCTCGTGATCGGGCTGCGCCTGGCCACGCGCGACTGGACCGCGATCGCCCTGCGCCCCGCCGTGCTCACCGACCACGTCAACGTCATGGGCTGGCTCGTCGTGCCCCCGCCCGCCTGGCTGCTCGTCACGGTGCAGGCCGCGGGTCTCGTCGGCGTCGTGCTCGCCGTCGGGCGGACCCGGGGACGAGCCGGCCTCGTGCTCGCCTGGTGCGCGTACACCGCGCTCGCGGCCCTGTGGGGCAGCTCCGGGAAGGTCATGCACTACGACGTCCTGACCGTCACGGTCGCGTTCGCGCTGCTCCTCGCCGCCGACCCGCCACGCGCCCGGACCGTCGAGCAGAGCACCCCGTGGGGGTGGCCCCCGCGCGCGGCGCTCGCGGCCCTCGCCACGGTGTACTTCCTGACCGGGGCGCAGAAGCTGCGGCACAGCGGCCTCGACTGGGCCCTCGGCGACAACATGTCGTGGGTCCTGCGCCAGGGCTGGGTCGGGTCGCCGTTCGGCCCGGGATGGGTCCAGGCCGTCGCCGACCACCCGTGGCTCCCGCAGGCGCTCGCGGGCGGGGCGCTCGCGCTCGAGCTCACGGCCCCCCTGTGGCTCGCGGTCCGCAGCACGCGGATCCCGTTCGTGCTCGCGGTCGCCGCGATGCACGGCAGCATCTGGGCGTTCCTCGGGCTGGACTACTCGGCGTGGGTCCTGACGGCCGCAGCCGTCGCCGTGCCCATGGCGCTGCCGCCGGGACGCCGCCTGCTGGGCGGGCCGGGGTCGCGGGCTGCGGGCAGTCGGACGGGCAGTCGGACGGGCAGTCGGACGGACGACGACGAGGTGCGGCCGTCGGAGGTCCCGGTCTCCCGGTGACCACGACGGCCGCACCTCGCGCCGTAGGTCTCGGCGGTCGGGCACCCGGCCCCAGGGAGCCCCGGGGAGCCTCAGGCCGTACGACGCAGCCGGGCGCCCAGGGCGTAGGCCCCGACGACCGCCGCCGCGGCGACGAGCACGACGTCCTTGAGCACGTACTGCCCGAGCAGCGTCATGCCGGACCCGAAGAGCTCGTCGAAGAACAGGGCGGTCGGGGCGAGGATCCCGACGAACGCGCCGGCCATGACCACGAGCCCCGCGCGCAGCCAGTACCCCGTGACGAGGGTGAGCCCGATGAAGCACTCGACGACCGCGGTGAGGACCACGGCGACCGTGCCGTGGACGAGGCCGAGGGTCAGGGTGTCGATCGTGCGCTCGGCCACGACCTCGGCCGGGCTGGCGCCGGGGAAGAACTTCAGGGCCCCGAAGCCCAGGAAGACCAGGCCGAGCGCGACCCGCAGAGCGGGCACGGACCAGCGGGTCAGGAAGCGTGCGAGGGCGTCGACGGCGTCGCTCACGGAGGTCGCGACGGAGCCGCGGCGGGAGAACGCCGGACCGTTGACGGAGAGGGTGGACATGGACGTGCCTTTCAGGTGGTGGTGGGTTGTCGGCGCCTCGTCGTCGGGCGCACACCCAGAGGGAGCCACCCCCGTCCTGACGTGATGCGGGCCACACCGGCTTTCACCCGGGTGCGGCAGGCCACCACCCGCCGCACCCGGCGCCCGCTACCGGCCGAACATCTGCGCGAACGAGGGCACGCCGTCGAACATGCCCGTCGTGGTGCGCGGCTCGCGGGCCGCGACCGTGGTCGCGAGCTCCTTGGCCGCCCGGCGGATGCGCGCCGGGAGCGGGCCGGCATCGTGCGTGCCGTCGCCCTCGGCGGCCCAGTCGTCCGTGGCCGCGAAGACCGACGTCGTCACGACGTCCGCGTGCAGGTACGTGAACAACGGGCGCATCGAGTACTCGACGGCCAGCGAGTGGCGCGACGTGCCGCCCGTCGCGCCCAGCAGCACGGGCATGCCGTGCAGCGAGTCCTTGTCGAGGATGTCGACGAACGACTTGAAGAGCCCCGAGTAGGTGGTCGTGAACAGCGGGGTGACCAGGACGAGCGCGTCGGCGCCCGTGACCTTCTCGATCACCTCGGCGAGGTCGCCGCTCGCGAAGCCCGTGAGCATCGCGTCGGTGATGGCGTGGGCGACGTCGCGCAGCTCGACCGTCGTGACCTCGGCGGGCACGCCCAGGTCGCCGAGCTCGGCCGCCGTGGCGGCGGAGAGACGGTCGGCGAGCAGGCGGGTCGAGGACGGCTGGCCGAGGCCTGCGGAGATCGCGACGATCTGGCGAGCGGTCATGAGGTGGTGCTCCTGGTTCGTGAGGGATTCTGCGGGTGTGCCGCACGACGGGCGGTCGTCGGCGTGGCCGGTGGTGCTGCGGGCCGGGCCGCCCCTGGCCACGGGGGCGGCCCGGCCGCTCGGGGGGTCCCCCGGGCGGGTGCTCGGTCAGAGACCGAACGCCGACCCCTTGCGGGGGGTGCCCTCGACGGCTTCGGCTGCCTGGATGTCGTCCTCCGCGGTCCTGCCCGTCCAGTGGTCGGCGGCCGCGACGACCTGCTCCGCGACCTTGCCCTCGGCGCGGGCCTTCGCGACGCGCTGGGCGTGGCTCGGCGGGTCGCTCGGGACGTGGGCGGGACGCTTGGCCTCCATCTCCTTGCGGAGCACGGGGACGACCTCGCCGGCCAGCAGGTCGATCTGCTCCAGGACCGTCTTGAGCGGCAGGCCCGCGTGGTCCATGAGGAAGAGCTGGCGCTGGTAGTCGCCGACGTGCTCGCGCATGGCGCCGTAGCGGTCGATGACCTCCTGCGGGCTGCCCACGGTCAGCGGGGTCTGCGCGGAGAAGTCCTCGAGCGACGGGCCGTGCCCGTAGACGGGCGCGTTGTCGAAGTAGGGCCGGAACTCGCGGACGGCGTCCTGGGAGTTCTTGCGCATGAAGACCTGGCCGCCGAGCCCGACGATCGCCTGGTCGGCCTTGCCGTGACCGTAGTGCTCGAAGCGCTGGCGGTAGTACTGGACCATCTGCTTGGTGTGGCTCATGGGCCAGAAGATGTTGTTGTGGAAGAAGCCGTCACCGTAGTAGGCGGCCTGCTCGGCGATCTCCGGGGTCCGGATGGAGCCGTGCCACACGAAGGGCGCGACGCCGTCGAGCGGGCGCGGCGTGGCCGTGAAGCCCTGGAGGGGCGTGCGGTACTTGCCCTGCCAGTCCACGACCTCCTCCTCCCAGAGGCGGCGCAGCAGCGCGTAGTTCTCGATCGCGAGGTTGACGCCCTCGCGGATGTCCTTGCCGAACCACGGGTAGACGGGGCCGGTGTTGCCGCGGCCCATCATGAGGTCCATGCGGCCGTCGGAGATGACCTGGAGCATGGCGTAGTCCTCGGCGATCTTCACCGGGTCGTTCGTGGTGATGAGCGTCGTGGAGGTCGACAGGATGATGTTCTTCGTCTGCCCGGCGAGGTAGCCGAGCATGGTCGTGGGGGACGACGGGACGAACGGGGGGTTGTGGTGCTCACCCGTGGCGAACACGTCGAGGCCGGCCTCGTCCGCGTGCTTCGCGATGGTGAGCATGGACCGCACGCGCTCGGTGTCGTTGGGCGTGCGACCGGTGACGGGGTCGGTGGTGACGTCGCCGACGGTGAAGATTCCGAACTGCATGGGGGGTGCTCCCTCGTCCTACAAGTTGATGCATTTGCATGTACTTGGAGGAGAACCGAGAGGGTCCCGCGGTTATTCCCCGGCGGACGGGGTGGCGTGGGTCACGCGGTGCCCGACGGCGCGAAGGACCGTCACGCAGGGCGTGGCGCGTACATGACGACCGCGACCCCCGCGAGGCACAGCAGCGCCCCCGCCACGTCCCACCGGTCCGGGCGGAACCCGTCGACCACCATGCCCCACAGCAGGGAGCCCGCGACGAACACGCCCCCGTACGCCGCGAGGATCCGCCCGAAGCTCGCGTCCGGCTGGAGCGTCGCGAAGAACCCGTACAGCCCGAGCGCGACGACCCCCGCCCCGATCCACACCCACCCCTTGTGCTCGCGGACCCCCTGCCAGATCAGCCACGCGCCGCCGATCTCGAAGAGTGCGGCCGCGCCGAACAGCAGGATCGAGCGCAGGACGGTCACGGTGGTCTCCTCGGGTCAGGGGCACGGGCGGGGGCAGGAGCAGCGGCGACGCCGCAGCACCTACGCGAGCGCCGCGACCGCGAGCGCGCCCGCGACCACGGCCAGCGGCGCGAGCACGAGCCCCTGGCGCACGAGCGGCCACCAGCCGACGACCTCGCGGAAGCCCATCCAGTGCCGCGAGCACTGTATCCACCAGAGCACGGTCGCCACCGAGGCCCACGGCGTGACGAGCGGGCCGGCGTTCACGCCGACGAGCAGGGCCGCGAGCCGGGCGGGGTCCCCCGCCGCGGCGGGCTCGAGCGCGAGGTAGGCGGGCAGGTTGTTCACGACGTTGGCCGCGACGGCCCCCGCCCCGGCGACCTGGAGAAGGTCACCGGTCCCGGTGCCGGTGCCCGCGAAGCGCGCGAGCAGGTCGCCGAGCCCGTGGACCTGCCAGGCCTCGACGGCCACGAAGAGCGAGCCGATGACCAGGACGGTCCGCCACGGCACGAGCTCCCCGACGGGGGCCACGAGGTCGCGCCGCCGCACGAGGGTCGCCGTCAGCAGCACGAGCGCCCCGGCCACGGCGACGACGGCCACGGGCAGCCCGACGGCGAAGCACACCCCGAGCCCGACCGTCACCAGGGCGGCGAGCGGCAGGAGCACGACGTCGCGCTCCTGCGTCAGCGGCTGCGCGTCGAACGTCCCGCGCAGGTCCCGGTGGTGGGCGACGAACAGGTAGCCCACGGTCACGACGATCACCACGAGCGCGGGCAGCCACATGGTCGCGGCGTACGGGACACCCGGCTGGAGACCCGCGAGGCGGTGGGCCGCGAGCAGGTTCGTCAGGTTGGACACGGGCAGCAGCAGCGACGCGGTGTTGGCGAGGGCGAGGACGGTCAGCGCGAACGGCAAGGGCCGGGACCCGGTGCGGCGCGCGATGGTCAGGACGACGGGCGTGACCAGCACCGCCGTGGTGTCGAGCGACAGGACGACCGTGCAGGCGGTCGCGAGCAGCACCACGAGCCCCCACAGGCGCAGCCTGCTGCCCCGGGCGAGCCGCAGCGCCCAGGAGGCGGCGGCGTCGAACAGGCCGGCGGCCGCGCACATCTCCGCGACGACGGTGATCGCGACGAGGAACAGCAGGATCGGCCCGACGCGTCCCGCGAGCCCGCCTGCCGCGTCGAGCGGGAGCCACCCGGCGACCACGACGAGCACCGCGAGCACGACGGCGGCCGCCCACAGGGGCACCCGAACCCGACGACCTGGCACGCCGCCCCCTCCCCCGCTCGCAGCCCCCTCGCCCCTCGCCCGCGCGCACGGGTTACCTACGAGCGGCTCGGCCACTATCGCACGCGCCGCCCGTCCGCCCCGGGCGTCGTGCACTGTCGCGCGGGGCCGTCAGCGGGCAGAGTCGGGGGTATGACGGACGGGACACGGTTGCTGGTGCTGGGCGGGACGGAGTTCGTGGGGCGGGCGGTGGTCGACGACGCCGTGGCCCGCGGCTGGGACGTCACGGTGTTCCACCGCGGCACGGGCGAGGCCCCGCACGGCGTGCGCGTGCGGGGCGGCGACCGGACCGCCGTCGGGGGCCTGGACGCTCTCGCCGAGGGCGAGTGGGACGTCGCGGTCGACACGTGGTCGTGGGCCCCGAGCGCGGTGCGCGACGCCGCGAACCTGCTCGACGACCGCGTGGGTCGCTACGTGTACGTCTCGAGCCGGTCGGTGTACACGTATCCCACCGAGGCCGGGGCCGACGAGGAGGCCCCCGTCGTGGAGGCCTCGCCCGACGACGGCGCCGACGTCGACTACGCGCGCGCCAAGCGCGGCGGCGAGCTCGCGGTCGAGGCCGCGTTCGGGCACCGGGCCGTGCTCGCGCGGGCCGGTCTGGTCCTGGGGCCGCGGGAGAACGTCGGGCGCCTGCCCTGGTGGTTGCAGCGCATCGCCCGCGGCGGGCCCGTGCTCGCCCCCGAACCGAGCGCCCTGCCGCTGCAGTACGTGGACGCCCGCGACCTCGCGGCGTTCGTGCTGGACGCGACCGAGCAGGGGCTGAGCGGGCCGTTCAACGTCGTGAGCCCCAGCGGCCACGCGACCATGGGCGAGCTGCTCGACGCGTGCGTGGCCGCGACGGGATCGGACGCCGAGCTGCACTGGACCGCGCCCGACGTGATCGAGGCCGCGGGCATCGCGCCGTGGACCGAGCTGCCCGTCTGGCTGCCGCCGGGCGAGCTCCACGACACGCTGCACCGCGGCGACGTGTCGCGCGCGGTCGGGGCGGGGCTGCGCAACCGGCCCGTCGAGGAGACGGTCGCGGACACGTGGGCGTGGCTGCAGACCCTGCCCGACGGCGCCGCCCCCCACCGCGCCGACCGCCCCCGGGTGGGGCTCGACCCGGAGAAGGAGGCGCGGGCGCTCGCGCTCTGACGGCTCCGACGCGGCGCCCCGAGGGGCGGGACTAGTTGCCGACGCCATGTTGGTATTCTTACCGACAAGGCGTCGGCAACCCGTGCCGGCCCGGAAGGAGCACCATGTTTCTCGCGTGGCGCGAGCTGTCGTTCGCGCGCTCACGATTCGCCCTGATGGGGGGTGTCGTCGCGCTCGTGTCCGTGCTCGTCGTCCTCCTGTCGGGCCTGTCCTCGGGACTCGTCAACGACGGCGTGTCCGGCCTCAAGAAGCTGCCCGTCGCGGCCTTCGCGTTCGGCGCGGACACCTCGGTCGACTCGGCGTTCTCCCGCAGCACGGTCGACCGCGAGCAGGCCGAGCGCTGGGCCGCCCGCGACGACGTCGCCGACGCGGCGCTGTTCGGCAACCAGCTCGTCAACGCCGAGGGCCCCGGCGGCGAGGCCGTCGACCTGGCGCTCTTCGGCGTCGAGCCGGGGTCGTTCGTCGCGCCCTCCCCGACCGACCTGGCCGCCGGCGAGATCCTCGGGGACCCGCACGGGATCGTCGTCAGCGAGACGGTGGGCGACCTGGGCCTGGGCATCGGCGACACCGTGACGGTCGAACGGCTGGGCACCGAGCTGACGATCGTCGGCATGCTCGACGGGCAGCACACGTTCGGGCACGTCGACGTCGCCTACGTCCCCCTGACGACCTGGCAGGAGATCCACGCCGGCGCGACCGACGCCGCCGAGGTGCGGCCCGAGGCGTACGACGAGGCGACCGCCGTCGCGCTCGCCCCCGTCGACGGCACCGACCTCGACCTCGCGGCCGGCGACGCCGCCGCGGGCACCACGGCCGTCTCGCTCACCGAGTCCTTCGACGGGTCGCCGGGCTACGCGGCCGAGACGCTCACGCTCAACCTCATCCAGGTCTTCCTCTACGCGATCTCGGCCCTCGTCGTCGGCGCGTTCTTCACGGTCTGGACCATCCAGCGCAAGCACGAGATCGCCGTCGCCCGCGCCATGGGCGCCTCGACGTCCTACCTCGTGCGCGACGCCCTCGGCCAGGCGGCGGTGCTCCTCGTGGTGTCCACCGCGGTCGGCATGGGCGCCGGGATCGGCTTCGGCGCGCTGCTCACCTCGACCCCGATGCCCTTCGCCCTCGAGGCCGGACCCCTCGCCCTGGCCGCAGCGCTGCTCGTCGGGCTCGGCCTCGCGGGCGCCGCCGCCTCGGTCGGGCGCATCGCCCACGTCGACCCCCTCACGGCTCTCGGAGGCCACCGATGACGCACCCCACCCAGCAGCTCCCGGGTACGTCCGCGCCCACCGGCGCCGGACTCGTGCTCGACGACGTGTCCCTCACGCTCGGGGACGGCGACTCGACCGTCACCGCGCTCGACCACGTGCACCTCACGGTCGCCCCGGGAGAGCTGCTCGCCGTCCTGGGCCCGTCGGGGGCGGGCAAGTCGAGCCTCCTCGCGGTCGCCGGGGCGCTGACCCGGCCGAGCGAGGGGACGGTCCGCATCGACGGTGCCGACGTCTCGTCGCTCACCGGGGCACGCCAGGCCGCGCTACGACGGGAGCGGATCGGTTTCGTGTTCCAGTCCGGCAACCTCCTGCCCGCGCTGACCGCCCTGGACCAGCTCCGGTTCGCGCTCCACGTCGCGGGCGGCGAGGACCGGGGGCGCGACCCCCTGACCCTGCTCGAGCAGGTGGGCATGGACCACAAGGCCGACCGACGACCGCACGAGCTGTCCGGCGGAGAGCGCCAGCGCGTGGGGATCGCACGCGCCCTGGTCACGGCCCCCGCGCTGCTCCTCGTCGACGAGCCCACGGCGGCTCTCGACCGTGCGCGCAGCCACGAGGTGGTCCGGCTGCTCGCCGCCGAGACCCACGAGCACGGCGTCGCGACCGTCATGGTGACCCACGACCACGACGTGCTCGACCACTGCGACCGCGTCGTCCACATGGAGGATGGGAGACTGAGCGTTTGACCCACGTCTCCCTGCCCCGGGCGGGGCAGGGAGACCGTCCGGAGGAGAGCCGTGCCCCGCATCAGCGCCCCGACCGTCGCCGAGCACCGCGCGGCGCAGATGCGAGTGCTCCTCGACGCCGCACGATCGCTCCTGGCGGAGACGGGCCGACCGCCCACGTTCGCGGCGCTCGCCGAGCGCGCGGGCCTGGCCCGCCCCAGCCTCTACCAGTACTTCCGGTCGGCGGACGACCTGCTGCTCGCCCTGGTCGAGGACGTCTTCCCCCGGTGGTCGGCCACGGTCGCACGGGCCATGGACGCGGCCCCGGACGACCGCGGCCGTGTCGTCGCCTACCTCCGGGCGAACCTCGAGCTCGTCGCCCAGGGTGAGCACGCCCTCGCGACGGCCCTCGCGAACGTCGGTCCGCCGAGCGCCGTGATGGAAGGCTCGCGCGCCATGCACGACGAGCTCGTGCGTCCCCTGGGTGACGCGCTGCAGGCGCTCGGGGCCCGGGACGCCGCCCGCTCGGCGGAGCTCGTCAACGCGGTGGTGAACTCCGCCTCACGCATGATCGAGTCCGGAGCCCCCCTCGACGACGTGTGGAGCAGCGTCGAGGAGCTCGTCGGACCGTTCCTCGACCGGCTGGTCGACGACGACCGCGGGGACGCTCACGGCCGCAGGTAGTCGAAGATGAGCGTCGTGCTCGTGCCCGCGACCTCGGGGCGCACGCTGAGCGTGCTCGCGACCAGGTCACGCAGCGCGGTCGAGTCGCGCACCGCGACGTGCACCATGAAGTCCCGGTCGCCCGTCACGAAGTAGATGCCCTCGACGTTGGGCAGCCCGGCGAGGTAGTCACGGAAGGTCGTGAGACCCGACCGGGCGTGCGAGTGCAGACGGACCGCGATGAGCGCCTGGAGGCTCCGGCCCATGGCCGCCGGGTCGATCTCCGTGCGGAACCCCTGGATGACGCCGCGCTCCTGGAGCGAGCGGACACGTGCGTGGCACGTCGAGGGCGCGATCCCGACGGCCTCCGCGACGGCCTTGTTCGTGGCCCGCGCGTCGGCGTCGAGGACGGCGAGGATGCGGCGGTCGGTCTCGTCGAGCACGGCCGCCTGGACCTGCGTCGACCCGGCCCGAAGATCGTTCGGCATGGTCGCCCGCTCTCGTCGTCCGGAAGAAGATCGTTCGGCAGAACGCCTCTGTCCCGAAGAACCCGTCTGCCTGCTTGAACCCTACCGAAGATCCCTTCACCATGGTGCTGAGGCGCAACCCGTCTCCCACGACCCGGCCTCAGCATCCTCGAGGCCGGGTCGACAACGTCTCAGGGCAAAGGAGCCCCGAATGACCACGTCACGCACCACCCCACGCTCCCCCCGCACGGCGGTCGTCGTCGGCGCCGGCATGGTGGGCCTCGCGACCGCCTGGCACCTGCAGCGCCGCGGCGTCGAGGTCACGGTCCTCGACCGCGAGGGCGTCGCCGCCGGCTCGTCCTGGGGCAACGCCGGCTGGCTCACGCCCGGCATGGCCATGCCCCTCGCGGACCCCACGCTCTGGACCTACGCCCCCAAGGCGCTGCTCGACCCGGCCGCGCCCCTGCACGTCCCGGCGCGGCTCGACCCCCGCCTGTGGTCCTTCCTCGCCCGGTTCGCGACGCACGCGACCCAGCGCGCGTGGGACCGCGCCATGGCAGCGCTCACCCCGATCGACCGGCTCGCGCTCGACGCGTTCGACGAGCTCGCCGCGCACGGCGTCGCCGCCCGCACGACGCCCGGCCCCTTCATGATCGGGTTCGAGCACGAGAAGCAGGCCGCGCCGTTCCTCCACGAGATCGCCCAGGTCGAGGCCGCGGGGCAGGTGGTCCCGCTGCGCCGCATCGACCGGCCCGACGGCGCCGCTCCCCTCCCCGGTCCGACGCACCCGAACGCGGGCCGAGCGCCCGGGGCGAGCGACGCCGTCGGGCGTCCTGCGCAGCTCACCGACCGCGTGCGCGCGGTCTACGCCCTGGAAGGCCAGCGGTTCATCGAGCCCGGGCCGTACGTCGGTGCGCTGGGCGACGCGGTCCGTGCGCGCGGCGGGCGCATCGTGACCGGCGCGACCGTCACCGGGCTGCGCGCCCAGGAAGGGCGCGGCGTCCAGGTCCTCGTGGACGGGCAGGACCCCGTGGTCGCGGACGTCGCGGTCCTCGCGACCGGCGCGTGGCTGCCCGGGCTCGCGGAGCCGCTCGGTGTGCGCACGCTCGTGCAGGCCGGGCGCGGCTACTCGTTCACGGTCAAGACCGACCTGCCCGTCGAGCAACCGATCTACCTGCCGTCGCGTCGCGTCGCGTGCACGCCGTACCAGGGGCGGTTCCGCATCGCGGGGACCATGGAGTTCCGCGGTCCCGACGAGCCGTTCCAGCCGCGGCGCATCGACGCGATCCTCGCCTCCGTGCGCGACCTGTTCCAGGGCGTCGACCTCGACGACCGGCACGACGAGTGGGTGGGGTCCCGGCCCGTGACCCCCGACGGGCTGCCGCTCGTCGGCGCCACGCGTGCACCCGGCGTCTACGTCGCAGGCGGGCACGGCATGTGGGGCATGGTCCTCGGGCCCGCGACGGGCAGGTTGCTCGCCGAGCAGATCGTGACGGGGACGGTGCCGCAGGAGATCAGGGCGTTCGACCCGCTGCGGTGAGCGGCCCGCCGGTCCGGAGCGACGCGCGGACCGGCGGGCGTCGAGCGTGCAGCTCGGTCGTCACGGGCGGCTGACGACGACCCGCGCCGCACGCTCGACGCATCGGGGCGGATCTGGGACCCTCGTCCCATGGGGGACCCCGCGATGACGCCGACGACGCTGCAGCACGACCTGTCCGACCATCTGCCGGTCCCCCCGGACGTCCCACCGCTCGGGCCGTACGCGAGCTGGGGGCGCCGGGTCGTGGCCACGTTCCTCGACGGGGCGCTCCTGACCGGGGTCACGTTCCTCGCGGTCGGCCCGATCACGCCACCTGCGGTGCTGCCGTTCTACACCCCGGTCGGGAACATCCCCCTGGCCTCGGCCGACGGGACCACCTGGCAGGACAGCCCCTGGATCGTCGGCACGGTCGTCGCGCTCGTCCTGCTCCAGGCGTACGCCGGCGCCACACCGGGCAAGCGGGCCGTGGGCATCATCGTGGTCGACCGCAGGACCGGCCGCCCGGTCGGCCTCCTGACCACGGTCCTGCGCTGGCTCGCGCACTTCCTCGACGCGATCCTCTGCATCGGCTACCTCCGCCCGCTCTGGGACAAGCAGCACCGCACGTTCGCCGACGGCCTGCTGTCGACCGTCGTGAGGTCGACCCGTCCACTGCCCAGGTCGCTGCGGACCTCGGCACCGTGGTCACCGGGCAGGCGGGAGGCGTCGGGGGCCCGGAGCTCCCGGAAGGCACCGAGCGCCCACGGCACGCCGCCCACGGCCGCCTGGTGGGACCGCTCGCCCGGCCGCGCCCGGGCGGTCACCGCGACGGCGACGGTCCTGTGCCTCGGCGGCGTGGCGCTGTCGTTCACGAACTCGTTCCAGATGCTGCCCCTCACGACCTCCTCGACCTGCACCGTCACACGTTCGGCCCCGAGCTCGGAGGGGCTGACCGGGTTCGGCGCCACGTTGAGCGTGTGGGGCCAGGGGCAGGACACCCGCCTGGGCATCACGCGGGCCGCCCCGCCGAACCCGGGATCCTCGTCCATCGAGGTGGACCTGGCAGGGGCCAGCCACGGGTACGTCTCGATCGACGCGAGCGTGCTGCGCGCCGACGGGACGACGGCCTGGTCGGCCACGGAGGCCCTCGGCGCACTGTCCATGGCAGATCCGCTCCCCTCGCAGGCCGCGGTGCTGAGCCTCTCCGACGGAGTCCCTGCCGACCTCGGCCCCGGGTGGACGTGGGAGGTCCGGCTGCTCGTGGACGACGTGATCGTCGAGACGTGCACGGGTGAGGGCCCCGTCCTGGGCTGAACCGGTCCGCCCAGGCCGCCCCGGCCGACGCCCGCCGACGCCGACCCTGCCGTACCGTGCCGTCCCCGCCGTCACGTCTCGCCGAGCCGACCCCGCGGGGCTGACCTACCGTGTGAGGCATGAGCCCCCGGAAGGCAGGGCTGGTCCTGCTGCTCGTCGCGCCCATGGTCGCGCTGATGCTGTCACCGTGGAAGCACGACGGCACGCTCGTCTACCTCGGCATGCTGCCCGCAGGCGTCGGGCTGCTCGTGGGGCGCAACGCTGCGCTCGTCGCGGGGCCGCTCACGGCCCTGTGCATGGCGATCGGCGTCTCGCTGAGCGACTGGCCGCTCGTCGGGGCCGTCTTCATGACGGTGCTGGGCGCGTGCGTGGGCTTCTCCGCGGTCCGGGGCTGGCACGGGATCGGCGGCTTCGTGGGACCCCAGACGGCGTTCGCGCTCATCGGCGGTCCGCTCGTCGCGCTCCCCTCGGGCACCGTGAGCCCCTCGACGTCGCTGGGTGCCCTCGCGGCGATGGCCGGCTGGGTCGCGTTCGGTGGCCTGTGGACGGCCGTGGTCGGTGGGGCCCTGACGCGCGGTATGCGCCTGCCGGGTCCCCGTCCCGTTCCCGAGCGGGCCGCGACCTACTTCGGGCTCGCGCTCGCGACCCTGGCGGGCGTCGCGACCTATGTCGCGATGGGATGGGTCGGCTCGCCCAACGCGTGGTGGCTGCTGCTCACGCTGTTCGTGGTCGTCCAGCCGTACTTCGCGGCGACGCTCTCGCGGACCGTTGCCCGGGTCGGCGGCACGCTCGCGGGCGCGGTGCTCGCGGGCCTGGTGGCCCATCTGCTCAGCGGTTCCCCGGGCGTCCTGTCGGTCGTGGCGCTCGTCCTGACGGGGGCCGCTGCGTGGGCGTACCTCAAGCAGCCGTACTGGGTCTTCACGCTCTTCCTCACCCCCGCGGTGATCCTGCAGACGTCGGGGGGTGAGGACGTCGTGCTCGCCGCCGACCTCGAGCGTGCCCTCTTCACGGTGGCCGCCGCGCTCGTCGCGGTCGCGGTCCTCGCGGTCGGGCACCGTGTCCTCGTGTCCCGCGACCGCGCAGCTCCTTGAACCCCGGCGCCGGGAGGTAGCGCGTGCCACGATGTCCGTCATGACTCCTGCGCCCCGGTACGTCGACGTGGTCGACGAGGCCGAGTTCCCGCTGCTGGGCGGCGACGTCTCGGACGGCCTGGTCCGCCGGGGCAGCACGGTGCGCCGCCCGCGCGGCGCGCACAGTCCTGCGGTCGAGGCCTACCTCCTGCACCTCGAACGGGTCGGCTTCCCCCGAGCGCCGCGCTTCCTCGGGGTCGACGGCGCGGGCCGGGAGGTCGTGTCGTTCGTCGAGGGCGAGTGGGGCGGTCGGCCGCCGTCGCCCTGGGCGCTCGGCGAGGACGTGCTCGTCCAGCTGGGCGAGTGGCAGCGCGCGCTGCACGACGCGTCGGCGACCGTCGCCCTGCCCGACGGCGTCGCGTGGCCCGAGCGCGTCCAGTTCCCGGGGGTGCGCGACGTGTTCGAGGAGCCCGACGTCGTCGGGCACAACGACGTGACCGTCGAGAACTCGATCTTCTCCCAGGCCGCGGACGGGCGGCGGGAGCTCGCCGCGGTCATCGACTTCGACCTGGCGGGACCCACGACCCGGCTGCTCGACGTCGCGACGACCGCGCTCCACTGGGCCCCGATCGGCCCGCCGGGCACCCGGGACGCGGGCATGTCGTCGCTCGGTGCGCCGCGTCGCACGCGCGTCCTCACCGAGGCCTACGGGTTCGACCGGGCCGAGCGGCTCGCGCTGCTCGACACCCTCACCGCCCGGTTCGCCCGGAGCTGGCACGCGATGCGGCACAACGCCGCCACGCGTGGCGGCGGGTGGCAGCGCATGTGGGACGGCGGCGTGGGCGACCGGATCCGGGCGAACGAGGCGTGGTTCGCGGCCGAGCGGGGAGCGTTCGCCCGCGAGCTGGTCTGAGCCCGGGCCCGACGCCGCCGCTCACCCCGGCAGCGCGACGTCCGGTCCGGCCAGCACCAGGAGGGCCGCGCACACCGCCGCGACGGCCATGCTGAGCGCGAAGGGCGCCCGGCTCGTGGTCCGTCGCACCGCGACGAGGCCTGCGGAGACCGCGAGCGCCACCGCGACCGCCCCACCGACCCAGCCCGCGACGGTCGGCGGCCCGGGCGGCCCGAGCACCACGACGCCGACCGCCGCGACGAGCACGGTCGGTGCGAGCACGCTCGCACGCGTCCGGCCCAGGCGGTGCGGCAGCCCCCGGACCCCGGTGGCACGGTCGTCCTCGAGGTCGGGCAGGGTGTTCGCGACGTGCGCCCCGACGCCCAGCAGCGCGGTCGCGGCCATGGCCCAGGGTGCGGCGACGCGGTCGCCGGGAGCGGCGAGCACCACGAACAGCGGCAGGAGCCCGAACGACACCGCGTACGGCGCCCAGGACCACGCGGTCGACTTGAGCCACGCGTTGTAGGTCCACGCGCTCGCGACGGCCGCGAGGTGCACCAGCCCGGCCACGAGCCCGGTCGCGAGCGACAGCACCACGCACACCGCGGCGGCGACGAGCGCGGCGGCGTGCACCTGCCGCACCGAGACCAGCCCCGCGACGACGGGCTTGTCCGCGCGCTGCACCGCGACGTCGCGTCGGGCGTCGAGCCAGTCGTTGGACCACCCGACCGAGAGCTGCCCGGACAGGACCGCGGCGGTGACGAGCGCCGTCGGGCCGGGGCCCGAGCCCACGCCCGCCGCGAAGAAGCCCGCGAGGACCGTGACCACGACCGTGGGCCCCGCATGGCTCGCGAGCGCGAGCCCCCGCAGCGTCGTCGTCGCCGCTCGCGTCTTCACGATGCCTCCACCTGCCCGACGCTAGCAACGCGCGGGCCGCGCGTCCCCGTGGCACGATGCCAGAATGTCGCGGCTGCTCGCGGTCGCACCGGTCCTGCCGGGGCCCGCGCACCCTCAGAGCGAGATCACGGACACGATCGGGCCCCTGCTGACCCGCTCGCCCGCGACCCGCGCCGTCCTCCGCAGGCTCCACGCCGCGTCCGGCGTCGAGACCCGCCACACGGCCCTGCGCCTCGACGAGTACGCGGGGCTCACGTCGTTCGGCGAGGCCAACGACCACTTCATCCGGGTCGGCACGGACCTCGCCGAGGAGGCGTGCCGGGCAGCGCTCGACGACGCGGGCATCGACCCCGGCGAGGTCGACTTCCTGCTCTTCACCTCGGTCACCGGGATCGCGGCCCCCTCGATCGACGCGCAGCTGGTGACCCGCCTGGGGCTGCGGACCGACGTCAAGCGGCTGCCGTCGTTCGGGCTCGGCTGCGTCGCGGGCGCCGCGGGGATCGCGCGCGTGCACGACTACCTGACGGGCCACCCGCAGGACGTGGCCCTGCTCGTGTCGGTCGAGCTGTGCTCGCTCACGCTCCAGCACGGTGACGACTCCGTGGCGAACCTCGTCGCGACCGGGTTGTTCGGGGACGGCGCGGCGGCCGTGGTCATGGTCGGGGACGCGCACCCGGCGGGTCCTGCGCACGGCGCCGCGACCCGCGGGGTCGAGGTGCTCGACACGCGCAGCCGTCTCTACCCCGAGACGGCCGAGCACCTGGGCTGGTCGATCCGCGACAGCGGGTTCGGGATCGTGCTGTCCGCGGGGCTGCCGGAGGTCATCGCGGCGCACCTCGCGGGCGACGTGAAGTCGCTGCTCGCCGAGCACGACCTGGCGGCCGAGGACGTCGGGACGTGGGTCGTGCACGCGGGCGGCCCGCGCATCCTCGACGTGGTGCGCGACTCGCTGGGCCTCGACGAGGCCGAGCTGAGGTTCAGCCGGGAGTCGCTCGCCGCCGTCGGGAACCTGTCCTCGTCCTCGGTGCTCCACGTGCTCGCCGCGACGCTCGCAGCCCGGGAGGCGGCCGGAAGCCCTCCCCCCGGGCACGCTCGGCCGCGGCACGGCGTCCTCATGGCGTTCGGGCCGGGCGTGAGCGCCGAGCTGGTCCTGCTGCGCCTCCCCGGTCCCCAGGAGGGCTGATGCTCGTCTTCTTCTACGTCGTGGTCGGGGCGACCGCGCTCGAACGGCTCGCGGAGCTCGTGGTCTCGGCCCGCAACGCGAGGTGGTCGTTCGCACGCGGCGGCATCGAGACGGGGCGCGGCCACTTCCCCGCGATGGTCGCGCTGCACACGGGCCTGCTGGTCGCGTGCGTGGTCGAGGTCAACGTCGCCGACCGGCCGTTCGTCCCCTGGGTCGGGTGGCCCGCGTTCGTGCTCGTGGTCGCGAGCCAGGCGCTGCGCTGGTGGTGCATCGCGTCGCTCGGGCCACGGTGGAACACGCGCGTGATCGTGGTCCCCGGGCTGCCGTGGGTGGACCGCGGCCCGTACCGCTGGATCGCGCGGCACCCGGGGCAGCGCTGGTTCCGCCACCCCAACTACGTGGCCGTGGTCGTCGAGGGCTTCGCGCTGCCCCTCGTCCACTCGTGCTGGACCACGGCACTCGTGTTCACGGTGCTCAACGCGGTGCTGCTGCTGCGGTTCCGGCTCCCGGCCGAGGAGCGCGCGCTCGACGCTCTCCCCCGCGTGCGGGCCGGTGCCGGCGCGACGGGTCGGGCAGGCGCTCCCCCGGCG
Organism: Oerskovia sp. 140933; assembly: GCF_059651515.1. Classification (NCBI taxonomy): domain Bacteria; kingdom Bacillati; phylum Actinomycetota; class Actinomycetes; order Micrococcales; family Cellulomonadaceae; genus Oerskovia; species Oerskovia sp. 140933. The sequence goes on along the minus strand of NZ_JAMXIO010000017.1, from coordinate 55,818 downwards.
GGCACCCAGCCGTGACGGACACCGACGTCCTGGTCGCGGGGGGCGGGCCGGTCGGGCTCGCCGTGGCGATCGAGGCGCGGCTCGCGGGCCTCGACGTCGTCGTGGTCGAACCGCGCACAGGCCCTGTGGACAAGGCGTGCGGCGAGGGCCTCATGCCCGGCGCGCTGCGGGCGCTGCACGCGCTCGACGTCGACCCCGCGGGCCACGTCCTGCGCGGCATCAGCTACCGGGACCCGCACCGCCACGCCGACCACCTCTTCGCGACCGGGCCGGGCCGGGGCGTCCGGCGGACCACGTTGCACGCCGCGCTCGCCGAGCGTGCCGCCGCACTGGGCGCCGTGACGGTGCAGGGCCGGGTCGAGCACGTCGAGCAGACGGCGGACTCCGTGACGGCCGCCGGGATCAGCGCGCGCTGGCTCCTGGGCTGCGACGGCCTGCACTCGACCGTGCGCCGCCTCGCCGGGCTGGAGGTCGGGGCCGACGCGCTCGCGCGCGAGTCGCTCCTCGCGCGCAGCGGCCACGACGTGCTCGGAGGAGGGCCCCGGGCCCCCGGGACCGGGCCGGGCGACGGCCACGCCGAGACGGCGGGGAGCGCGGACGGGGCCGCACCGCGGGCCGCACGCATCCCCACCGAGCTCGGCGGCACGGCCCCTCCCCTGCGCACGACGCCCGACCCGCGCCGCCGCTTCGGCCTCCGCCGCCACTTCCGCGTCCCCGCGTGGACCGACCTGGTCGAGGTCCACTGGGGGGAGCACGTCGAGGCGTACGTGACGCCCGTGGCGCCCGACGTCGTCGGGATCGCGATGCTCGGCCCCACCGGGACGCACTTCGACGAGGCCCTCGACGGGTTCCCCGCGCTGGTCTCCCGGCTGGGGGACGCCGAGCCGCTGGGCCCGGTCCGTGGAGCGGGCCCCCTCCGGCAACGCTCCCGACGGCGCAGCACCGGACGGGTGCGCCTCGTCGGGGACGCGTCGGGGTACGTGGACGCCCTCACGGGCGAAGGGCTGCGCGTGGGGCTCGCGCAGGCGAGCGCCGCCGTCGGGCACCTGGACGACGCCGAGGCGTACGAGCGCGCCTGGCGCCACGCGACCCGCGACTACCGCGTCCTGACCACGGGGCTCGTCGCCTGGGCGACGTCGCCCGCACGACGGGCGATCGTGCCGCTCGCGGCACACGCCCCCGTGCTCTACGGCGCCGTCGTGGAGCGGCTCGCACGCTGACCCGGGCGCGAAACCGGGGGTGCACGAAACGTATCCTTGGAAGGTCACCAGGGGCTACGATCAGCCCGGCGGCGCGAGCCCCTGCCTGCGCCGCCACCTCAGCGAGACGACGCCCCTGCCCGGCCCCCCGGTCGGCAGGGGCGTTTGCGACGTCAGTGCTCTACCTGTGAAAGCGAGGACCGCGATGCCGCACCGCCGATGGAAGGAACAGCGCTTGTGCCCCCAGTGCCAGGACGTGGTCCTGGTCGAGATGCGCTTCGTCGCGCTCCCCTCGGCCCCGGGTGAGGACGCGGCCATGGAAGCCGTCGGCGTCGACGACGCCGGGCACGAGTTCCACTGACCCGACGCCGGCTCGTCAGGCGCGAGGGCGGGCCGAACCCGCCGACGCGGCGTCGCCCGACGGACCGCCCGGGACGCGCGGCTCCTTGAGCTCGACGAAGATCGCGTGGGTGGCCGTCGATCCTGTGTTCTCCCCGACGTGCACCTGGTCGGGCAGCCAGCGGGTCTCTCCCGGCTCCAGGGCCACCTCCATGACGCGGTCGCCCGACGAGATGCGCCGCTCGAAACCGCTCAGCGTGTACATGACGCTGTCCGGGTGGTGGTGCGGATGCGTCCGCGTCCCCGGCACGTCCCGGTACTCCAGCACCCGGACCCTGTCGTTCTCGAAGATCACGCCGTAGTGGTCGGGATCGGTGACCGTCGGGTCGTCCTCTGCCTGTCCCATGCTCGCCTCGGAACGTCGGGGCCCGTCGTCGACGACGGGCACGTCCCTCGAGCATCCCACCGTGGCCCCGGCACGCACCTCGGGGCGGGGCCGGCCTACGAGATCCCGCGGTCCCGGGCCCAGCGCAGGATGTCGTCGCGGGTCGAGACCCCGACCTTGCGATAGATGCTGCGCAGCTGGGACTTGACCGTGTTCCGGGAGACGAACAGGATCGCGGCGAGCTGCTCCAGCGTCATGTCCTCCGTGAGGTGCGAGAGCACCACGAGCTCGCGGCGGGAGAGCACGACCTCCTGCGTCGCGTCGCCGGTCGTCGAGGGCTGCGCGGACGTTCGCTGGGTGATGGACATCGTTCCTCCGTCCGTGGTCGCCGCACGTCGCCCACGTTTGTGATCCGTCTTCTGGTTCCTACAAGAAGAGACCGCGTGGGAACGGATCCATGACGCGAGTTCGGCGCACAGGCTGTGACGAGCACCACAGGGACGGGAGGCGGGTCACCCCGTGACGCGCAACCCCCGCACGACCGCGACCAGGCTCCCCGCGCAGAGCACCCCGACCACGGCGAGCAGGAGCGTGTACCCGGCGAGCGCCGTGGCCCCGGCCAGGACGACGGGCAGCAGGAAGCCCACGTACGACAGGCTGTAGTAGACGCCCGTGAGCCCCGCGAGGTCGGTGGGGGTCGCGATGGCCTGCACCTCGATCAGGCCCGCGACCACGCAGATCCCGTACGCGGCGCCGAGGGTCACCGCGGCGACGCCGCCCAGGACCGGCGACAGGACCGTCGCGTTGGTCGCGCCCAGCACCACCCCGAGCAGCATCAGCGTCATCCCCACCACGAGCGCGCGCCCGCGCGTGACCTGGTCGATCCGCGCGACGAACGGCTGCACCGCCGCCCCCGTGCCCAGCGTGAGGACCGTGAGCAGGGTCGCGTAGGCCAGCGACAGGTCGCCGGTCCGCTCCGTGACGAGCTGGGGCATGACCGCGTAGGCGATGCCGGCCGCCCCGAAGACCCACGGGGCCGCGGGCACCACGACGCGCACGAACCGGCGGTGGTGCGCGACCGGGACCCGCAGGTCCGCGAGCAGCGAGGTCGTCGAGCGGTGGCCCCCGATGGTCTCGGTCGAGGTCGCGAGCAGGACGAGCGCGAGCAGGCTCAGCACGACGTGCACCACGTAGGGCGTGACCGTGGGCCACGGCCCCCACTGCGCGAGCACGCCCGAGACCCCCGCACCGATCCCGAAGCCCAGCGTCAGCGAGAGGGACGGACGCCGCGCCCCGGCCGCGGGGTCGGCGGTCAGGTCGAACGGCGCGCTCGAGAGCTCCTTGACCCAGCTCGTGCCGACCGACATCGCGACCCCCACGCTCAGCCCCGCGAGCAGGCGCCCCAGGCAGATGACGACCTCGTTGCCGAAGCCCAGCGCCAGCAGCACGCTGGCCCCGACACCGCCCAGGACGCCGACGACCGCGAGCGGCTTGCGGCCGTACCTGTCGGACAGCGGGCCCGCCACGAGGAGCCCGGGCACGAGCCCCAGGACGTACATGCCGAGGAAGAGGTCGACCATGACGACGGAGTAGCTGCCGAGGTCCTGGTACATGTGCAGGAGCGGCGTGAAGTGGTTTCCACCCCAGGCCATGACGACGAGCGCCGGGGCGACTCGCAGCCAGCCGGGGACGAGGCGGTGGCGGTTCATGATCTTTCTCGAAGGACGACAGCGGTGGGAAGGTACCCGTCGACGGGCGCGGCACGGCCACGACCGGAGCGGGTGCGGCAGGGTCCGAGCAGGACGACGGGCGGACAGGAGCCGGGCCGAGGCCCGTCAGCCGTAGTTGCCGCGCTGGACGTGCGCGCGCAGCGCCGCCTCGTAGGCCTGGGCGTCGCCCGCGCGGGCGAGCGTGGCGAGCACGCGGTGGTCCGCCAGGAGACGTGTGGGCGACGTCGCGTCGCGGCGCACGGCCCGGTGCGTGAGGAGCTCGAGGCGTGGGCCGAGCTGCGCGAAGAGGTCCTCGATCACGTCGTTGTCCCCGGCCCGGATGATGCGGGAGTGGAACGCGAAGTCGGCCCGCGAGAAGGCGAGCAGGTCGCCGTCCTGCTCGGCGACCACCTGCCGGGCGACGAGCTCGTCGAGGTCGCGCGCGACGCCGTCGGGCAGGGCGTGCCCGTCCAGGGCGCGGATCGCGGACGACTCGAGCATGATCCTGACGGCCAGGAGGTCGGCGACCTCCTTGTCCGTGACCGAGGCGACGATCGCTCCCCGCTTGGGGAACAGCGTGAGCAGGCGGCACGTCTGGAGCTGGAGGAAGGCCTCGCGGACGGGGGTCCGGCTGATGCCGAGCTCGTCGGCGACCTCGCCCTCCGTCAGGAGGGCGCCGGGGGCCGTCTCTCCCGTGATGATCGAGGCGGACACCGCGGCGAAGGCTCGCTCGACCGCGCTGGGGGCCGGGTCGTCGGGCTTCTTGCGGGGGGACACCTTGCGACCATAGCACCTTAGATGCAAGGGGGCGTCCGGTGCGCCGGGCAACGGTAAGGTCACGACCCGCGCGCCAGGTCGCCGGTCCCCGACACCCCGCATAGCCTCGTTCGACCAGCCGCCCCGACCGGATGGAGCATTCCGTGCAGAAGACCGGGACCGACCCCGACGTGTACCTCACGACCCTCCCCGAACGGTTCCGCGACGACGCGGTCCGCCTCGACGGCGCGATCTCGGAGGTGATGGCCGGCCGGTCCCGCGTCCTGTGGGAAGGCGTCTCCTGGGGCGGTACCGACCAGCGGATCATCGGGTACGGCGACCTGCTCCAGGCCCGCCCCCGCGGCGGGAGCGTCGAGTGGTTCGCGGTCGGGCTCGCCGTCCAGCAGAACTACCTGAGCGTGTACGTCAACGCCGTCGAGGACGACCAGCCGGTCGCCCAGAAGTACGCGCACACGCTCGGGCGCGCCAAGATCGGCAGCTCGAGCGTGGGCTTCAAGGCCCTCGCCGACATCGACCTGGACGCGCTGCTGCACCTCGTGCGGATCGCACGGGACCAGACGGCGTAGCCCTCCCCCGGCGCGGGCCGTCTACCGCTCGGCGTGCATCTCGACGCTGATCTGGCTCGCGTCGAGCACCTTGAGCGTCTGGTCCATGGCCCCCGAGCTGAACGTGCCGTGGTCCCGCACGTGGAGCAGCTCCTCACGCTGCGCCGCGAGCACCGCGAGCCGCAGCTCGCGGTACTGCCGGTGCCGGTCGTCCCCCTCGGTCGCCTCGCGGTCCACGAGGTCGTCGTGCGCGATCTCCTGACGCACGCGCTCGATCGTCTCGGGCGCGTAGGGCGTCCCGTCGGGGCGCGCGAGCCCCGGCGCGTCGATCATCTCGGTGGCCACGCGCGACAGCTCGCCGAGGAGCGCGAGCCGCTCGTCGTTCTCCGTCGACGGGTCGACCGCGAGACCGAGCCTCCGCACGACCCACGGCAGCGTGCCGCCCTGCACCAGGAGCGTCCCGGCCGCGACGAAGAACGCGATGAGGACCAGCAGGGCGCGGTGCGGGGTGTCGGCCGGCAGGGACTGGGCCGCCGCGAGCGTCACGACGCCGCGCATGCCCGCCCACACGAGCAGCACGCCCTCACGGCGGCCGAGCGGCTCGGCCGCGAGGTAGTCGATGTCCGCGATGCGGCGCGTGAGGAACGACTGGATGCGCGCCGTCCGCGACCGCACGCGCGGGTCGTCGACCGCGAGCGGCGCGACCTCCCCGCGCGGTCCGCGCCCGGGACCGCCGCGCGCCCCCGCGAGGCCGCCCGGGCCGCCCATGCCGGGAGCGGCGACCCCGCCGGGGCCCCCGTTCCTCCTGCCCCGCCCACGGTCCTCGAGCGTCGGCAGCTCGCCGCGGTCGAGCCTGTCGGTGGCGGCGGACAGCTTCTCGCGGACCTCGGGGTTGCGGCGGTTCGAGCGCTGCATGAGCCACAGGAGCGCGGCGACGAACACCGACCGCAGCGCGATGACCACGACCGCCGCCAGGAGCGCGAGCCCCGCGGCGGTCCACAGGCTGCCGTGGTCCTCGCGCACCTCCTCGACGAGCCCGAACACCTCGAGCCCCATGAGCAGGAAGACGCCGCTCTCCAGGAGGAGCTCGACCGTCCGCCAGTTCGCCTTCTCGGCGATCCGGTCCTGCGGGCTCAGGTGCTTGGGGGCGCCGAGCCCCGTGACGATGCCGGCCGTCACGACCGCGACGAGCCCCGAGGCGCCCAGGTGCTCCGAGGGCAGGAACGCGATGAAGGGCACGACGAACGAGATCGCGGTGTTGGACGTGGCCTCGTGCACGCGCGAGCGCACCCACAGGCTGGCCTTGCCGACGAGGAAGCCGATCACGACGGCGACGGCCACCGCGTACACGAAGTCGCCCGCGACCTGGCCCACGGAGACGGTCGCGGCCGTCGCCGCGATGGCCGAGCGCAGCAGGACCAGGGCCGAGGCGTCGTTGAGCAGGCTCTCGCCCTCGAGCACGGTCACGATGCGCGGGGAGACGCCGGCCTTCTTGACGATCGAGGTCGCGACCGCGTCGGTGGGGCTGATGATCGCGCCGAGCGCGATGCCCGTCGCGAGCCCGATCCCGGGGATCAGGAGGTGGAAGAGGACGCCGAGCACCACGGCGCTGATCACCACGAGGACCACGGAGAGCCCGCTGATCGCCTTGAGGTCTCGACGGAAGTCCATCGCGGGCATGCTGACCGACGCCGAGTACAGGAGCGGGGGCAGGACGCCCGCGAGGATCCACTCCGGGTCGACCTCGACGGCCGAGACCGCGGGCAGGAACGACACCGCGACGCCCAGCAGCACGAGGATCAGCGGGGCGGCGACCCCCAGACGGGGCGCGAGCGCGGTCACGCCGACCACCGCCAGGACGCCGGCGATCAGGTAGGGGGCGAACTCCATGGGCTTCTCGTCTCGCTCGGGGAATTACTTCCTATCAGACGAAGCATCTGCGCCCCGCACCGCTACGCGTCGCGCGAAACCCACTCTGCCGCCTGGTCGCGTGCCGCGCGCAGCATCGCGACCGACTCGCCCTGGTTGACGCGGGCGAGCGCGAGCGCGCTGAGCTGCAGCGAGAGCAGCAGGCGCGCGCGCTGCTCGACGACCCCGTCCGCGAGCGCCGGGTCCGCGGCGCGCAGAGCGCCGACGAGCGCGTCGGTGAGCTCGGCCCGGTAGGCGTCGACCGCGGCACGCAGCGCGTCGTCGTGCCCGGCGGGGCCGGTCGCGCACCCCATGAGGAGGCAGCCGCGCCGCGGGGAGTCGGCGGGCACCTGCCCGACGGCGGAGGCCAGCTGCTCGAAGTACGCCACCACGGCCTGCGCGGCCTCGGGCGGGGTGCGACGAGCGGCCTCGACGAGGGGGCGCAGCCGGGGCCGGATCACGGTGCCGAGATAGTCCTCGACCGCGGCGTCGAACAGCCCGCGCTTGGAGCCGAACGCGTGGTAGAGGCTCGACCGGTTCAGCCCGGTGGCGCGCTCGAGGTCCGGGAGCGACGCGCCGTCGAGCCCCTGGTCCCAGAACACGTCGCGCGCGGCCTGGACGACCGTGGTGGAGTCGTACGACGGGGCCCTGCCCATGTGGACCGCCTCACCTTCCGCTTCTCGTATTGCACTGACCGGTACACAACTGTACCGTCGTAGTGGACCGAACGATACACAATGCGTCCCGGGACCCGGCGCGCACCACGACCGCCCGACCACGAAGGACACCCCATGACCACCACAGCACTGGCCCTCGCCGGCCTCGCCGCGCTGATCCACGTCTACATCTTCGTGCTCGAGTCCGTGTCCTGGACCTCCCCCCGGACCCGTGCGACGTTCGGCACCACCGAGCAGGAGGCCCTCGCCACCCAGGAGCTCGCGTTCAACCAGGGCTTCTACAACCTGTTCCTCGCGATCATCACCGCGATCGGGATCGTGCTGTCCGCGAGCGGCCAGACCGGGGTCGGCGCCGCGCTCGTCCTGAGCGCGACCGGATCCATGGTGCTCGCAGGCCTCGTCCTGATCGTCTCGTCGCCCGCCAAGGCCCGCGCCGCGCTCGTCCAGGCCGTCCCGCCCGCACTCTCGATCGTGCTCCTGGTCATCGGGCTCACGGCCTGACACCTGCCGGCCCGCACCCACCGACCACCCCACCCGACCGACCCAGCGCCCCGCCGCACCCGCCCCCCGCCGGCGGCTGCGCCGTCGGGCACGCCCCACCCGAACCACCGACCGAAGGACCCCACGCATGACCACCTCCACCCAGATCCAGCTCGTCGCCCGCCCCACCGGCTGGCCCACGCACGACGACTTCCGCACCGTCCAGGTCGACCTCCCCGACCTCGCGCCCGGCCAGGTGCGCGTCCGGAACGAGTTCGTGTCCGTCGACCCGTACATGCGCGGACGCATGAACGACGTGAAGTCCTACACCCCGCCCTACGTCCTGGGCGAGACCATGACGGGCGGCGCCGTCGGACGCGTCGAGGCCTCGACCGCCGAGGGCTTCGCGGTCGGCGACGTCGTGCTCCACCAGCTCGGGTGGCGCGACGTGACCCAGGACGACGCCGCCGCGTTCCGCGTCGTCCCCGAGATCCCGGGCGTCCCGCTGTCCGCCTACCTGGGCGTCCTGGGCATGACCGGGCTCACCGCGTACGTCGGGCTGCTCGAGATCGCCGGCCTGCGCGAGGGCGACACCGTGTTCGTCTCCGGCGCGGCCGGCGCCGTGGGCACCGCCGTCGGCCAGATCGCACGCCTCAAGGGCGCCGGACGCGTCGTCGGGTCCGCAGGCACCCCCGAGAAGGTCGCGCTCCTGACCGAGCGCTACGGCTACGACGCCGCGTTCAGCTACAAGGACGGGCCCGTCGCCGACCAGCTCGCCGTCGCCGCCCCCGACGGGATCGACGTCTACTTCGACAACGTCGGCGGCGAGCACCTCGAGGCCGCGCTCGGCGCGTTCAACGACTTCGGGCGTGCGGCCCTGTGCGGCGCGATCTCGCAGTACAACGAGACCGAGCCCGCGGTGGGTCCGCGGAACATGGGCAACATCGTCACCCGCAGCCTCATGCTCCAGGGCTTCACGATCGGCAACCACCTCGAGCACTTCCCCGCGTTCTCGCGCGACATGGGCGCCTGGCTCCAGGCGGGCGAGGTCGTGTTCGACGAGACCGTGGTCGACGGGATCGAGAGCTCGGTCGACGCGTTCCTCGACCTCATGCGCGGCGCGAACACCGGCAAGATGGTCGTGCGCGTCTGAGGTCTCCGACCGGCCGCGCCGGTCAGGCCCGGGCCGCGCCGAGAACGCCACCGAGTGCGTCCTGGGCGCGGCCTCGTGGCACTCCTGCACGAGGTCGGCGACCTCCTCGTGGCCGGACCGCAGGCCGGGAGGAGGGGCCGGTCAAGCAGATCGCGGAACCTCTCGCGGGCTGGGACGGGGTGTGCGCTCGCCCAGGAACGCGAAAGCCACGATCGCAACCCCCACGTAGAGCGGGACGAGCAGCAGGACGTCAGGGCTCGCCAGATCGACCTCGACCCCCGTACCGCCTGCCGACAGCACGACCCGGTTGACCGTGAGGAAGGCCAGGTGCGCACCGACGCACGTCCACACGCTCCCGGTCCGGCTCGCCTCGCGCGCGTAGGCGAGCATGAGACCGAACACCACGAGCAGCATGGCGTACGAGACCGGGTCCTCCCCCGGCGGGACGACGCCCCACGGGAACGGCTCGACGCCCAGCAGGCGCGTGAGCCCGGCGCCGACGACGACCGACGCCGAGGCCGCCGCCACGAACAGGGCCGTCGTGACCAGGATGGCGACCCACCGCGCATACCGGGACCGGAGCGTCGTGAGCACGTACCCGCGGAGCGAGATCTCCTCCGGCACGGCCTCGTAGAGCAGCGCGATCAGCGCGTTGGTCCCGAGGAAGAGCAGCAGGTCTCCGGCCTCGACCGCACGCCAGGTCACCCAGCCCGCTGCGGTCGCTCCGCCCAGGACGACCAGGGCCGCAGCCAGGACGACGCCGCACCCCAGCACCGCCGTCCGGACCGCGGTGAGCGGGCCGACCAACCCGATGCCGTGCAGCGGTCGGCCGTCGACCCGGCGGCGGAGGAACAGGATCGTCGGGACGACCAGCGCCGTCACGAGCAGCGCGGGGACGAGGCGGGCGACGAACCCGTCGAGTCCCCAGAGCTCCGCCGCCGCGATGCCGACCGCGACCGAGGCACCGAGCCCGACCCCCATGACAGCGGCGCCGAGCGCCGCGCGGGCGAGCGCGTACGGGAGCGGCGGCTCGGTGGAGACGGGTGAGGCCCGACGCGCGGGCGTGGGTGGTTCTCGTCGATCCGGCGCACGCGGCGTGGGACGTGCGGCCACCGGTGCCGCGGCGCCGGTCGGTCGAGGGGTCCTCGCGCTGGGCGTGGTGGGATCCGCGTCGTCGGGGAGCATCGGCCCATCCTGCCGTCGGGCCGGAGCGCCACGCCAGGGCCCGCCGCCTCAGGTGCGTCGCGTGCTCTCCTCCCCCGCAAGGAGGAGGGGCGGTCCGTCGCGCGCCGGTGCCGCCCCGGACGTCGGAGCCGCAAGAATCGTCGGCATGGTCACCGCCGCCCGGGCCCCCGGGTCCACCACCCCGCCGCCACCCTCCGCCACCGACGGCGAGCCCGGACGCTCACGGGAGACCGGAGCCAGTCCCGGGAGCGAGCGTGCGGACTGGCGGCCCTGGGTCTTCCCCGGCGTGCTCGCGCTGCTCGTGGGGCTGTTCATGCTCGTGACCCCGATCCAGCTCCCCTCCGACGTCGGTCTCTGGACCAACATGATCGCCGACCCGAGCCTCGTGCTGCCCGTCATCACGCTCGGCAACGTCAGCGCCGTCGCAGGGGTCCTCGTCGCGCGCCGGTCCGTCCGGCTGGCCTGCGTCCTCGCCGCCTGGCCATTCCTCCTCCTCCCGCTGATCGGGACGTTCGTCTGGGCCTGGTGGCTCGCGCTCCTGGCCGTCGCCGTCGTCGCGGCGCACGACCGGTGGTACCGCACCCTGCTTCCGCTCGCCCTGAGCACCGGCGTCATCGCGATCTACTGCACCTCCGAGATCCCCGCCCTGCTGCCGATCGGCCCGGTGACGTCCGGCCGGGAGAGCGACGTCTCGTTCGTGATCTACGCCGTCATGTCGCTCGCGGCGGTGTCGATCAGTGCTGCGATCGGGGCGGGGGCCCGCGCGCGGGTCCGCGCCGCCGCCGCCGACCGCGCCTCCGAGCACGCCCTCGGCGTCGAGACCGTCGCGGTCGAGCGGGCCAGGATCGCGCACGACCTGCACGACGTCGTCGCGCACCACATCTCGCTCGTCGCCGTCCGCGCGGAGTCGGCGCCGTACGTGCACCCGTCGATGGACGACGACTCCAGGGCCGTGCTGGCCGACATCGCCGACGACGCGCGCCACGCGCTGGGCGAGCTGCGCCAGGTGCTCGCGGTGCTGCAACGCACCGAGGGCGCCGACCGGGCCCCGCAACCTGGGTCCGGCGACATCGGGGCGCTCGTGGACGCGGCCCGCTCGGCCGGGCAGTCCGTGACGGTCGTCGGGGAGCTGCCGGTGCTGCCGGCAGCCCAGGGGCTCGTGCTCTACCGCGCGGTCCAGGAGTCGCTGACCAACGCGCGTCGCCACGCCCCCGGGCAGCCGGTGACGCTGACGCTCGGGACGGGCGCGGCGCCGTCGGGCACGGGCGAGCCGTCCGACCCGGACGGGCCCGACGGGGGCGCTGCGGACGTCCGGGGACCGGTCGTCACCGCGCGCCTGACCAACCCCCTGGTCCCCCGCACCTCGCCCGGGGCTCCCGGCCGCGGGCTGCTCGGGATGCGCGAGCGCGTCGAGTCGATCGGCGGCTCCCTCACGGCGGGCGAGGAGGACGGGTCGTTCGTCGTCGAGCTGACGCTCCCCGTCGGCGAGCCCGAGCCGGTACCTTCACCAGCACCCGAGCGCGCGGGGACCCACCTGCACTACTCCGCGGGCGACCCCCTGGACGTCCACCTCCTCGACGTCCCGGACGGGACCGACGCATGACCCGCGTCGTGGTCGCCGACGACCAGCCCGTGGTGCGCTACGGCTTCGCCGCGATCCTCGACGCGGCCGAGGACATCGAGGTCGTCGGCTCGGCGGGGAACGGGGCCGAGCTGCTCGACGTCGTCGCGGCCCACCGGCCCGACGTCGCCGTGGTCGACGTCCGCATGCCCGTCATGGACGGGATCGCCGCGACCGCCGAGATCAGCGCCCGCCACCCCGGCACGAACGTCCTCATCCTCACGACGTTCGACCTCGACGAGTACGTGTTCGACGCCCTCCAGGCCGGGGCCTCGGGCTTCCTCCTCAAGGACACCCCGGCACCACGCCTGGTCGAGGGCGTGCGGCTCGTGGCGGAGGGCTCGATGCTCCTGGGGCCCACCGTGACCCGCCGACTCGTGGGCGACTTCGCGCGCCGCAGCCCCCAGGTCGCACCAGGGGTCGAGAACCTCACCGTCCGCGAGCGCGAGGTGCTGCTCACCGTCGCCCGAGGGTTGTCGAACGCCGAGATCGGGGCCGAGCTGTTCATCACCGAGCAGACCGTGAAGTCGCACGTGTCCGAGGTGCTGCGCAAGCTCGCGTGCCGGGACCGGGTGCAGCTCGTGATCGCGGCGTACGAGTCGGGCCTGGTCGGCCTGTCGGAACGGGCGTGACCCCGAGAGCCCGAGGCCGGGTGTGCAGTGCACAGGATGCACGAGCCCCTGTGGAAACCTCCTATCATGAGTCGTGAGTTCCGACTGGTTCGACCTGGCCACCCAGGGCACCGAGAGCGGTGAGCTGGCCCGGTCGATCGACTGGTCGGCCACCTCGATCGGCTCCCCCGAGACCTGGCCCAAGACGCTGCGCGCCGCCGTGCGCCTGTGCTTCAGCACGCGTTTCCCCATCTTCATCGCCTGGGGCCCCGAGCTCCTCATGATCTACAACGACGGCTACCGGCCCATGCTCGGCCAGGAGAAGCACGTCGGCGCGATGGGGGCCCCCGCGAGCGTCGTGTGGGCCGAGATCTGGGACCAGATCGAGCCGCTGTTCGCCTGGGTCCTCGAGACCGGCGAAGCGACCTGGTCGGAGGACCAGCCCCTGATCATGAACCGGTCCGGCTTCGACGAGGAGACCGCCTTCACGTTCTCCTACAGCCCGCTGCGCGACGACGACGGCGTGATCCGGGGCGTCATGGACGTCGCGACCGAGACGACCGACCACGTGGTGGACTCCCGCCGCCTCCAGATCCTGGGCACCCTCACGGCGACCCTCCAGCGCCTGCAGGGCGACGTCGACGAGCTCGCGGCCGCGACCGTGGGCGTGCTGGGCCGCAGCGTCGACGTCACGCGCGCAGACCTCTACCTCGAGACCGCGGACGGCCTCGTGGCCTTCGCCTCGACCCACGAACGCCACGACGAGTCCGTGCCGTCGCAGATCCTGCGCGAGGTCGCCGACGAGCGGCGGCTCGAGCAGGTCGGCCCCGCGCTCGTCGCCCCGCTCGCAGCCAGCCGCGACCGCGCCGCCGCAGGCGTGATCGTCCTCGAGGGCAACCCCCACCGCCCCGACGACGACGCCCAGCGCTCGTTCCTCCAGCTCGTGGCGTCCTCGGTGGGCACCGCGCTGAGCAGCACCCTGGCGCAGCTCCGGCAGGTCAACGAGCTGCGGTACGTCGCGAACGCGCTCCAGGACGCGATGCTGCCCGACGACCCGACGGCGCCCGGCTGGCACACGCGGTACCGCCCGGCCGACGACAACCTCCTCATCGGCGGCGACTGGTACGACGTGGTGGACCTGTCCGGCGGACGGTTCGGCCTGGTCGTGGGCGACTGCGTGGGCAAGGGGCTGCGGGCCGCGGCAGTCATGGGCCAGCTCCGCAGCGCGAGCCGTGCCCTGCTCCTGGAGAACCTGGGTCCCGCGGCCACGCTCGAGGGCCTCGACCGCTTCGCCCGGACGCTGCCCGGAGCCGAGCTCGCGACCGTGCTGTGCGCGATCGTCGACGAGAACGCCCGCACCCTGACCTACTCGGCGGCCGGGCACCTGCCGCCCCTCGTCGTCAACAAGGCCGACACGTGCTGGCTGAACGACGGCCGGGGCACGCCCCTCGCGCTCAGCAACCGCCCCCGCGAGGAGGCCACGGCGTCCCTCGCGAGCGGCGACGCGGTCATCCTGTACACGGACGGCCTCGTCGAGCGGCGCGAGGAGCACCTGTCCGAGGGGCTGCGGCGACTCGCCGACGCGGCCCTCGCGATCCGCGAGGAGCGCCCGGCCGCCGACCTCCCCGACGCCCTGCTCGCCGAGCTCCTCGCGGGCGGCGCGCGCGACGACGTCGCCCTCCTGATGTACGAGGTGCCCTGACCGCACCCCGCCACGCGCCGGGCTGCTCAGGGCAGCCCGGCGTCGTGCACGCAGATCGCGCCGGTCAGGCGTTCGCGGCGCGGTAGGCCTCCAGGACAGCCTTGGGCAGGCGGCCCTTGAGGCTGACCGTGTGGCCGTTCTCCAGCGCCCAGGTGCGGATGGCGGCCGTGGTCTCGCCCGGCAGGAGGTAGCCGGTGGCCTTGGGTGCCTCGGCGGCGGGCACCGCATCGGTGGCGGGCACGGCGTCGGCCTCGGCGACGACGGGCTCGGCCTCGGCCACCGGTGCCTCCTCGATCACGACGGCCTCGACGACCTCGACCGTGACGGCGCCGGTCTCGACGACCTCCACCTCCGCGGCGTCCTGCTCGGCGACCACGGACGGCTCGGTGACCACGGACGGCTCGGCGGCCTCGGCGACGACCTCCGCGACCTCGACGGTCTCCTCGACCACGACGGCCTCGGGCGTCTCGACCACGGTCGCCGTCTCGACGACCTCGACGACCTCGACCACGGGCTCGGGCTCGGGCTCGACGGGCTCAGCCGCAGCCTCCGGCTCGACGACGGGCTCGACGACGGGCTCGACGACGGCCTCGGGCGTCTCGACCACGGGCTCAGCCGCAGCCTCCGGCTCGACGACGGGCTCGGCCTCCGGAGCCGTCTCCGGCTCCAGGACGGCGATCGCGACAGGCGTCGACGCCGGCTCGGCCACGGCGGCCGCAGCGGGGGCGGACGACGCGGCAGCCTCGGCCGGCGCGGTGTCGGGGGTGGCCTTCTGGGCGCCGTCGAACAGTGACGTGACGCTCACCACCGGCGCGACCTCCGCCTTCTTCCGACGACCCTTGAACCAGCTCAGCAAACCCATGACGACCTCTCCGCGAACGTTGCGCCGCACCGGCCGATGCGCGCACGGGCAACTCTTTCACAGATCGGACATCGACCCGTCGAGCGCCCGTGCCGCCACCGGCGGGCGGACGCCGGTCAGGTCACCTCTCGAACGTCGCACCGGTGGGCATCGTGACGGCGCACGTCGCGGTCTCCCCCGGCCCCGCCGAGGTCGCCTCCGCGAGGACCGCCTCGTTCGTCCGCCCGCGGTCCTTGACGATCCGGCACGACGCGACGCCGTCCCCGACGGGCTCGACCTCGATGCGCGCCGGCTGCCCCGCGGCGACGACCGCCTCGGTCGTGTAGGGAGACCCGACGGCGCCCGACGCGCTCTCCTCGACCGACGTCCCGGTGCGGTCCCCTGCGGGCGCCTGTGTCCACGAGACCGACTCGATGCCGGCCGCCGAGGTGGCCTCGTACCCGAGGAAGTACGAGTCGACCGGGCGCTGCATCATGGCGGTGCGCAGCACCAGGAGGCTCGCCACGAGCAGTGCGATGCCCAGGATCGAGCCGATGACGACGAGGACGGGACCGACCTTGCTCGGCACTTCACCCTTGCTCTGCACTTCACGCTCCGGGGGACTGCGGCCGAAGCGGGGTGCGCGAGGCCGACGGGACGGGCGCCGGGTGCGACGCCGTGGACGCACCGCGGCGCCCCGGGAAGGCAGGGCGGGCCGCTGTGCGTCGCTCCCACCGTAGGCACGCGACCACGACCGCACATCGACCGGACGGACGAGGTCCTCCTCCGCAGGGTCGGCAGCACGGGGTACCCGCGTCCCCCGCAGGTCGGCAACCGGACATCGGCCGGGGACGTCGAGACCCTGCCGCCCCGGCCCCCGCCCCAGCCCCCCGCGTCGGCGGCCGCCGCCGGGTCGTGGAACTCGCTCGACTCCGTACCGGGGGCGCGGTGTACTGGAGACCAGCCGCCCCACCGTCCGCCAGGAGTCCCATGCCCCCGTCGTCCTCCAGCCCCGCCGCGGAGCGTGCCCGCCTGGGCCTGCACGCCGAGTGCGCGAGCTGCTTCGGGCTGTGCTGCGTGGCGTTGGCGTTCACGCGCTCGGCCGACTTCCCCATCGACAAGGACGCGGGCGAGCCCTGCCGCAACCTGCGGCCCGACCACCGGTGCGGCATCCACCCGGACCTGCGGGACCGCGGGTTCGTGGGCTGCACGGTCTACGACTGCTTCGGCGCCGGGCAGAAGATCTCCCGGTCCGCGTTCGCGGGGCAGGACTGGCGAGAGCACCCCGAGGTGCGGGCGTCGATGTTCGCGCTGCTGCCCGTGCTGCGTCACGTGCACGAGCTGCTCTGGTACCTGACCGAGGCCGTGGCCCTGACCGAGCGCCACGGCGCCCACGACCGCACCGACCGCACCGACCGCACCGACGAGCTCGGCAGCCACGACCCGGCGCTGACCTCGGACCTGCGGGACGCGGTCGACCGCGTCGAGCGCCTCTCCCTCGGCGCACCGGACGACCTGCTCGCACTGGACCTCGACGCGCTCCGGGGCAGCGTCAACCCGCTGCTGCTCCGCGCCAGCGAGGGCGCCCGCGCACGGTCGGCGCACCAGCCGCGGGGACGGCGCGCCGAGCACCGGGGGGCTGACCTCGTGGGCCGACGCCTGGCCGGCGCGGACCTGCGGGGAGCGAGCCTGCGCGGAGCGCTGCTCGTCGGCGCCGACCTCCACGGGGCCGACCTGCGCGGAGCCGACCTCGTGGGAGCCGACCTCCGCGGCACCGACCTGCGCGGCGCCGACCTCACCGACGCGCTGTTCCTCACGCAGACCCAGATCGACGCGGCCCGGGGCGACTCCGCGACGCTCCTGCCCGCAGGGCTCGAGCACCCCGGGCACTGGGGCGACGCACCCCCCGGGCCCCGTGGCCGTGCGCCCCGAGCCGTGCCACCGCGCGGGGAGAGACGTCCCCGGCGGTGAGCGACGTCGTCGGGCCCGGGCCGGCACGCACCGGCACGCGCCGGCGGACGGCGCCCCCGGCCCGACGACGCAGGGGCGGCCCCGACGGGGCCACCCCTGCGCTGCTCACCTGTCGTTGAGCTTCTTGGCCTGCTCGGCCACGGTGTCGACGTGCTTGTCGACCGAGTCCGACGTGCGGCCCTTGACCAGGTCCGCGACCTGGTCGATGCGCTCGTCCGTCAGGGCCTCCTTGGCCTTCTCGACGAACCCGCCCAGGCCACCCAGGCCACCCTTCTGCTCGCTCATGTCCTCGTCCTTCCGTCGGTTCCCGGGACCGGTCGTCACGGGGCTGCGCCCCATCCTGCCCCGGCCGGGGGCCTCGCTGCTCACCCGCGAGCGGGTGAAGCGCTCACGGAACCAGCACGATCCGGGTGCCCGACGCGGTCGTCGCGCCCCACGCCGCCTCGACCTCGCGCAGGGGGGTCGTGACGACGTCGACCTGCGGCCGGACCTGCGGCAGCGCGGCCGCGAGCTCACGCAGCGCAGACACCATCGCCACGGGCGAGACGGAGCCCTGGCCGCTCCCGCTGACCTGCACGTTCGTCTTGCGGAGCGTCGCCGCGGGCAGGGTGATCGTGGGACCGGCCGTGGCCCCGACGTGCACCCAGCGCAGCAGGTGCGCGGGGTCGCTGCGGGCGCCCGTCACGGCCGCGAGCGCCCCCTCGGTCGGCGCTCCCCACACGTAGTCGACGACGACGTCGACGTCCGCGGCCTCACGTGCGAGCCGTTCGGCGGCGTCGTCGGCCGTGAGCGGGACGACGGCGTCGGCCCCGAGGCGACGGACCACCGCGAGCGAGGCGGGGTCGCGCCCGGCCCCCACGACGCGGCCCGCCCCCAGGTGGCGCGCGAGCTGGACGGCGAGGCGGCCCGCGTTGCCCGTCGCGCCCAGGACCAGGACGGCCTCGCCCGGGCGCAGGCCGGCCCGGTGGCGCAGCGCGAGCCAGGCCGACATCGCGGGGTTCATGACGGCCGCGACGGTCACGTCGTCGAGCCCCTCGGGCAGGTCCACGAGGTCGTCTGCGGGCACCGCGACGAGGTCGGCCATGCTGCCGCGGGGCGCCTCGAGCCCCGCGAAGAACACGCGCCGCCCGTCCTCGGTGCGACCCACGCCGTCGAACCCGGGCACGAGCGGCAGCACGCCGTCGCTCGTGTAGTGCGTGCCCGCGGCCCCCGAGCGGACGCGTGGGTGCAGGCCCGCGGCCAGCACGTGCACGAGCACCTCGCCGGGCCCCGGCTCGGGGTCGGGCACCTCGGTCCAGCGGGGCGGGCGGTCGAACGACGTGACGAGGGCGGCGTGCACGGCGGTTCCTCCTTGTCGGGCGGGCGTCCCGCCCCCGGTCCCCCGGTCCCGACGTGGGCGCCCCCTCGATGCTCGCACCCCTCCGCAGGGTCGGCACCCGGGCGGCACGGGTCAGTCCGTGGGGCGGCGACGCATCTGCTTGGTCGTGGTCCGCTGCTTCTTCGCGGCGAGACGACGCTCCTGGGAGCCGCGCGTGGGGCGGGTCGCGCGCCGCTTCCGTGCGGGCGGGGCGAGCCCCTCGGCGACCAGGGCTGCGAGCCGCGTCCGCGCGGCCGCCCGGTTGCGGAGCTGCTCGCGGTGCTCGCTCGCGGTCACGGTCAGCACGCCCCCGACGAGGCGCTTGTCGAGGCGTTCGAGCAGGCGTGCGCGCTGGGAGTCGCTCAGGACCGCCGACGCGGCGACGTCCCACGAGAGCTCGACGCGCGAGTCGGTGGTGTTGACGCCCTGGCCCCCCGGGCCCGAGGCGCGCGAGAACCGCCAGGCGAGCTCGGCCTCGGGGATCGACAGGGCGGGGCTCACGGCGAGGCCGCTGTGCGGGACGGTGGACACCTGACCATCATCGCGGGTCGTCGGGCTGCGCCGCGCCCGCGTCGAGCGAGGACGTGGGACGTGCGGGGCGTCGTCGGGCCGGGTCGTCCTGCCCGACGGCGCCGCTCACCTCAGGCGGCCGCCGCGCCCACGCGTCCCTCGGCGCGGTCGCGGATCCCTCGCAGCATCCTGGCGCTCATCAGGAAGCTCACGGGCTGGACGGGCTCGACGACGGCGCCGGCCCACCAGCGCGTGTACCCGTAGCGCTCGCGCACGAGCAGGCGCGTGGCGCCGTCCGGGGCGGGGCGCAGCACGAACGACCACGAGAAGTCGTACGGCGGCGCGGACGCCCCGACGGGGACCGCGCCGCGCAGCACGACGTGCCGTTCGGGGACGATCGCGGCGACGCGCAGCGCCATGTCGGGGTGGAGGCGGACGTCGTCGCCGACGGCGAGCCGCTGCCACGCCGGCTCGATGCGGTCGGCGTTCTCGATGTCGCAGCCCACGAGGTTCTCGAGCCACTCGTAGCTGTAGAAGCCGCCGCGGCCCTGGCCGAGCTGCACGACCCAGCGCCACACCTCGCGCGGCGGGGCGGCGATCGTCACGGCGCGGGTCGCGACGGCGTCGGCGTGCGGGACGATCTCGTCGCCCGCGAGGGCGTCGGAGGGCTCGTCGTCCCGTGTCCCCCAGGTCATGGTCATGCGCCGGGTCAGGAGCAGGGCCCCGACCGTGGCCGCTGCGACGGCGGTCCTCGTGACGAGCGGTCTCATGGCAGTCTCCTCCGACGTGGGACCTGGGGCTGTGTCGATCGTCTCATCTCCGCGCACGAAACCTCGCGCTTGTGAGAGATTGCACAAGCGTGTCGCGGTGTCGCTCGCTGACCGGGCCGCTCGGCGCCAGGCGCGCTCAGCCGACCCGGCCGAACCCGAGGAAGTGCGGACTCGCCGCGATCAACGCCGGGTCCGACTCGACCAGGCGTGCCGCACGGACCGCCGAGCCGAGCAGCGGCTCGGCCTGGTCGAGCGGCAGGTTGTCGAGCGCCGGCGTGCTCGGCCCCTCGACCCCGAAGACCGCGACCTCCACGAGCCCGGCCTCCGACATCTCCTGCGCGAGCTCGTCGGGACGGTGGAAGTACGCCGTCGTGAAGCCCGCGCGCGGGTCGTGCACCCCGGTCTCGATCGCCCGCCGGATCGACGACTCCACCTCGTCGGTGATCCCACCGATCGCCGCGCGCTCCAGGAGACCCGCGTACCTGCTGATCCCCGCCACGACCACGACACCGCCCGGGCGCACCACGCGGGCGGCCTCTCGCAGGGCGAGCAGCCGGTCCGCACCGACCGTGAGGTGGTAGAGCGGGCCGAGCAGCAGCACGACGTCGGCCACCGCGTCCTCGAACGGCAGGTCACGGGCATCCCCGACACGCGCCCGCACGCCGGGGACCTCCGCGGCCTGCGCGACGTGCGACGGCACCGGGTCGAGCAGGTCGACGTCGAACCCCGCCCCGACGAGCCACGCCGCGTGCACCCCGGTCGCACCGCCGACGTCCACGACCCGGCCCGGTGGCGACGGGAGGAACCGGCCCAGCAGCTCGCGCGTGCGCAGCAGCTCGAGGCGCCCCTGCGCGGACCCGTGCAGGCGTGCGTCCTCGCGATAGTGGTCGGTGTAGAAGTCCAGGATCTCGGGGTCCAGCGCGGGTTCGATGCTCACACGGTCATCCTGTCGGGGTCGGGACGGGGTGTCCACGGCGCGCGGCCGACCCCTCACGTCAGGTGGTCGAAGTCCCCCCGCACCCAGGCCGCGTGCCGGTCGGCCGAGCGCCGCACGACCGCCCGCGCGTCCACGGGGATCACGCCCTCGAAGTTGTTGTACAGCCGGTCGAACGCGAAGCGCTCGACGTGGGTCGCGACCCGGTCCACGACCGCCCCCGACAACGGGATCCGGTTGGGATAGCTGCGCAGGAAGCTCACCGAGGTGCGGTCCGGGTTCGCGAAGATCGTGTCCCCGCTCAGCAGGACCCCGCGCCCCTCGGCTCCCGCGGCCCAGTGGACGACGGCGCTGCCCGGGAAGTGACCGCCCGGCTGGGTCAGCGTCACGCCCGGCAGGATCTCACGGTCCCCCGACCAGGTCTCGATCACGGGGTCCGGGCGGGCCACCCACCCGGCGTCGGCCTCCGCGACGAGGACCGGCACGCCGCCCAGGGCCCTGCTCCACTCGACCTGGACGCCGAACATGTGCGGGTGGCTCGCGACGACCGCCACGACCTCGCCCAGCGCGCGGACCCGTCGCACGGCCTCGTCGTCGAGGTAGCCCACCGGGTCCCACAGCAGCATCCCGGCCGGGGTCCGCACCACCTTGGACTCCTGCCCGATCCCCACCCCCGGGTGGCCGGCCAGCGCGAAGAGGTCAGGTTCGAGCTCGGTCACCGAGACCTCGTGCCCCTCGGCCGAGAGCTCGTCGAGCGTCGTCCAGGCCTGGCCGTCTGCAGGCACCCACTGGCGCTCGTCGGCGCAGATCGCGCACACCTCGGGCCGTTCGGCGTGCTCCACGGCGCACGTCCGGCAGATCCACCACGTCATCGGGGTCGTCCTCTCCGTCGTCGGGCCGCGCCGTCTCAGGTCGGCGTGGTCCATGGGTCACGCCCACTCTGGCACGCCCGGCGCCGCACCGAGCGGTCAGGCCCGGCGCGGCGACCACGCCGGCCCCCGACGACCGGGTCAGCGGCTGAGCAGCTCGACGTCCTGCGGCTCGTCGTCCCCGGCCTCGCCCCCCGCACCGGCCGACGGCACGTCCAGACCGCGCAGCGGGTACCCCCAGAAGCAGAGCCACGCGAGCCCGGCCACCACGAGCGGGACACCGCCCATGAGGACCCGGATCCCGGTCGCCACGGCCTCCGGCTGGGCGGCGACGGACAGGTCCGGGTCGTACCCGGTCGCCCCGAGGACCACCGCGATCACGACCGCCTGCACGATCACCGACCCGCGCACCACGAAGCCGTTGACCCCGAAGTACATGCCCTCGCGGCGCAGCCCGGTGCGCCGCTCGTCGTCGTCGATCACCTGACCGAGCGCGACCTCGAGGAGCTGCATCATGCCCGCGACCCCGATGCCCACGAGGCCCGCGACGACCATCGCCCCCTCGACGGTCCCGGGCACCAGGAACAGGCCCACGGCCACGCCGTACGCCGCGACCGACCACAGCAGCGCCCGGCGCGGGCCCACCCGGCGCACGACCCACGACCACCCGACGATCGCGGGGATCGCGACGACGAAGATGGGTGCGAGCACGAGCGTCGCGTCGGCCTCGGCGCCGCCCAGCACGTAGCGCACGTAGAACGGCACGGACGCGAGCAGGAGCGCGGTCGTCGACTGCAGCAGCAGGGACCCCAGGACGTACGTCACGAACGCCCTGTTCGCGAACGTGTACCGGAGCTGCTCGCGCAGCGGCAGCGCGGCCTCACGGGCGGCGACCGCCACCTCGTCGACCGGACGCTCGACCATCCCGGCGAGCGACCACAGGTAGAACGCGAGGCACAGCACGCCCAGCACGAGGCCCATGCCGACCCACCCGAGCGGCGACCCGTAGAGCAGCGGCGCGGCCGCGGTCCCCAGGATCATCCCGACCAGGCCGAAGATCTGGCGCGGCGTGTTGCCCCGCGCGCGCTCCGCCGTCGTGCGGAAGATCTCCGGGAACAGGGCCGAGGTGTTGAGCACGACCGCGACGTACGCGACGTCGTAGACCGCGACCACGACGAGGAACCAGACGAGCAGCCCCGTGGGGCTCACGTCGGGCGGCATCCACACGAGCGAGAACGCGGCGACGAGCGGCACGAACCCCAGCCCGATCCACGGGACCCGCCTGCCCCACCGGGTCCTGTGACGGTCGGAGGCGGCGCCCACGAGCGGGTTCAGGACCGCGTTGAGGATGCCGTGCGCGACCATGGCGCCCGCGACCCAGCCCGCGGGGACCCGCAGGTGGTCGACGTAGAAGAACACGACGAACGCCGAGAACGTCTGGGCCATGAGGTTCGCGGGGAACGCCGAGGCGCCGTACGCAAGGGTCCGGGCGCGCGAGGGCACGCCCGTCAGGCGGCGGTCCCGCAGGCCCGCGAGGGCGCTCACCGCCCGTGCCCGACGGCGTCGCCCGACCGGGTGGCCGGGTCGCCGGGAACGGGGGTCGAGCCCGTGCCCCGGGCGGGGAGACCACGCTGCACGTCGCGCAGGTCGCGCCAGCCGATGCGCACGATCCCCTCCTCCGCGAGGGTCGCGGCGACGTCCGGGTCGGCCAGCAGCCGATGCTCGATGCCCCGCTTGCGGGTCGCGAAGTGCGCGACGTCCGCGAGCTCGGCGTCGTCGAGCATGGGGTGCAGGAAGACCTCGGTGACCCCGGGCCCGGTCGCGCGCAGCAGGTCGAGGAACCCCTTCTTGACCGAGTCGTAGTCCTCCTCCTCGGCGGTGCCCTCGCCCAGCAGCTCGAACGGGTGGGTCACGAGGTGGTCGAGGATCACGACCCCGGCGGCGTCCGCCGCTGCCGTGGCCTGGTCCAGCACCGACCGGAAGGTGTCCGGGAGCCCCGTCCCGGCGACCGTGCGCGGCAGCCGGAACGGCAGCCCGTGCCGGGCGGCGAGCTCGAAGACCTGCGGCAGGAACGTGCGGCCGGTCTCGAGGCCGTAGACCGACCCCATGTGGTTGTCGAGGTGCGTGACGTCCATGCCCGCGCGCAGGGCCGCGTCGAGCTGCGCCGCGAGCTCTGCCGCCACGTCCCCGTCGTCGGCCTGGAGCTCGACGCTGCGGCAGTCCGCCGGGAAGTACCCCGACGCGTCGACCAGCGTCGTCGCGACGCCCGTGAGCGGGCGCCACCGGTACCCGTTCCACTCGCTCGTGAGGACCAGGTGGACCCCCAGGTCGAGGTCGGTCCGGGCGGCCGCGAACGCGAGGGCCTCGGGCGCCCACGGGCACGGCACCATGAGGGTCGCCGAGTCGAGGTGGCCCGCGTCGAGGAGCTCGGTGATCGCCCTGTTCGCGGCCCGGCACATGCCGAGGTCGTCCGCGTTGAGGATGAGCGCCCTGGCTCCGGGCGGGAGGCCGAGCCGGGTGACGAGGTCAGAGGGTGCGCGCATCGTCGGCCTCCAGCGAGGTGACGTCCTGGCCCGCGGACGTGCCGTCGTCGGGCGGGTCCGGCGACTCGGCCGCATGCCGGACCGCGGCCGCGAACGCCTCGTCGCGCAGCCTGTCCCTGGCCAGGGCCACCGCGCCGAACAGCACGGCGTCGGCCGCGACGCCGCTCGGCTCGACCACGATCGGGAGGATCCCGACGCGCTCGGCGAGGTAGGTCCTCACGCGCCGCAGGACGGGCTCCTCGGAGGCGACCCCCGCCAGGACGACCTTCTGCGGTTCGAGCAGGAGGACGATCGAGGCGATCAGCACCGAGAGCCGCCCGGCGAGCTCGTCCACGACGGCGAGCGCGCGCTCGTCACCCTCCTCGGCCCGGTCCAGGATCTCGTGCGGCTCCAGGTCCGCGGGCAGACCGGCGTCCGCCGCCGACGACGCGAGCGAGGCCGCACCGATGCTCTCCGCCCCGAGCGCACGACCGGGCTGCGGGAGGAACCCGACCTCGCCCGCCCCGCCCGACGCGCCGCGGTACAACCTGCCACCCGTCATGATGCCCGCACCGAGCCCGATGCCCAGGCGCAGCAGGACGAACGAGTCCAGCCCCTGCCCCACGCCCGAGCGCTGCTCGGCGATCGCCGCGAGGTTGACGTCGTTCTCCAGCAGGACCGGGCAGCCCAGGCTGTCCTCCAGGGCGTCGTGCAGCGCCGTCCCGCCCTTCTCGTGCCCGGGCACGTGCCGCACCGTGGCGTGGTCGACGGCCACGATCGCCGGGAGCCCGACGACCGCGCACCGGATCGAGACGACGCCGGCCCCCGGGTCCTGGCTCACGGCCGCGACGCAGTGCGCGGCGAGCTCTCCGACGACCCTCGCGCGGGCCTCGGGGTCCTTCACGGGCAGCTGCTGCTCGGCGCGGGCGCGGACCCGACCCACGAGGTCGATGAGCGCCACCCGCACCCGCACGTGGCCGATGTCGACCGCGAGCGCGTACCCGTGCGCCGGGTCGACGCGGTACAGCGTGGCAGCGGGCCCGCGGCGCTCGTGGTCGAGCCCCGCCTCCTCCACGACCCCCTGCTCGACGAACGTGCGCAGGGACTGGGCCACGGTGGCTCGGGACAGGCCCGTCGCCGCGACGATCTCCGGTCTGCCGAGGGTGTCGTGGGCGTCGAGCGCCTCGAGGACGGCGCGGGCGTTGATCTCCCGGAGCAGTCGCTGATCTCCTGCAAGAAGCATGTCTACCGGTCTCCGTCGACGGTCGTTCTCCTGGCACATGGGTAGGTCGGGAACCTTCCTACCCGGGCGAGGGTACCCCGGCGACGTTTCGCTGCGCGCGGGCGCGCGGGTCACACCTCGCGGCGTCGCCCGGGCGGGTGCAGCCCGGGCGGGCGCCGCCCGGGCGAGGCGCCCGACCCGCCCCGGCCGGGGCGCCTTCTCAGGGTCGACCCCGAGGCACAGATGGGGGGAACACCCCATGGTCCGCCACCCCCCGGGAGCCCTAGCCTCGGTGGTGGCGGCCCTGCCGGGGGGCGGGGTCGCCGAGACCGTCACGAGCAGGACCCGGCGCGCCCGTCGGGCATGCACCGAGAGACAGAGGAACACACATGCGGACCACCCACCGACGGCTCGTCACGGCGGCCCTGGTCGCCGTCACGGCGGCCACGCTCGGCGCGTGCGCGTTCGGGCCGCGGACGACGGCGACCGAGACCTTCACCGTCACGGACGAGATCACGTCGGTGCGCTTCGACCTCGACGCCGGGTCGGTCGCGCTGCGCGGCTCCGACGCGGCCGGGGTGAGCATCGAGCGCAGGCTCGAGTACGTGGGCTCGCACGACGAGGGCGCGACGCACCGCGTCGAGGACGGCGTCCTGGTGCTGTCCGGGTGCGGTCGGCGCTGCTCCGCGAACTACTCGATCGACCTGCCCGCGGGGCTGCCCGTCACGGGCGAGACCGAGCACGGCAGCATCGACCTGACCGCGACCGGCGAGGTCGACGTCACGACCTCCAACGGGTCCGTCGCCGTCACGGACGTCGACGCCGAGGTCGTCGCGCGGACCTCCAACGGCAGGATCGCCGGGACCCGCCTGGGCGGCGACGGGGTGGACGCCGAGACCTCGAACGGGTCGGTCGAGATCTCGCTCGCGACCCCGCAGGACGTCCGCGCGGTCACCGACAACGGCGCGGTCCGCGTCACGGTGCCCGACGGCAGCTACCGGGTCCGCGCCGAGACCGACCTGGGCGGCACCGAGGTCACCGTGCCGGACGACCCCGACGGCGAGTTCGAGATCGTCGCCGAGTCGTCCAACGGGCGGGTCTCGGTGACCCGGGACTGAGCCACCGCCGGGGCGGCGCTCACGCCCGCCCCGGCACCCCGCGGGACCCGAGGACTCCTCGCACCACGTCCGTGACGGGGCGCGCGGGCCGCCCGAGCAGCTCCTCCAGGTGGTCCACGTCGCCGGCCCCGCCCGCGAGGAAGCCCGCGCCGAGCGTCGCGAAGATCGACGCCGCGTGCGCCACCTGGTAGGGCGGGACCCCGGCGGCGAGGGCGTCCCAGGTCCCGCCGAGCGGCGCGGCCTCGTACCGGTCGCCCCCGAGCGCGGCCACGTCGCGGCCCGTCAGCCGTGCGCGCCCGGTCAGCTCGTAGACGCGCCCCGCATGACGGGACGCCCGCCCCGCTCGGACGTCGTCGTGCACCTCGGCCGCGACGCGGGCGGCCACCTCGGCCAGGTCGTCGCGATGCACCACCGACACCGCGCCGTCCCCCCACGGCGCCGCGAAGACGCCGTCGGGCTGGGCCGTGAACCCGACCGCGAGCGCCACCGGGACCTCGGCGTACAACCCGTTGCGCAGGATCGTGACGTCGAGCGGGGCGTCCGCGAGGCGGGCCTCGGTCCACCGGTGGGCCAGCGCGATCGTCAGCCGGTCCGCGGCTCCCGCGAGGCTCGTGTAGAGCACGTGCCGCACCCCGGCCCCGACCGCCGCGTCGACGACCGCACCGTGCCTGGCGCGCACGACGTCGTCCTCGGCGTAGCCCGCCGAGACCACGAGCAGCACGTCGACCCCGGCGAGCGCGCCCGGCAGGGTCTCGGGCCGGTCGAAGTCGACCAGCCGGTCGTCGGGCCCCGACGGCGCCCGGGTCCCCCTCAGCAGGCCGGCGTGGTCCGCGAGGCGTGCGGCGACCGCCCCTCCGAGGGCGCCGGACGTTCCGGTGACGAGCAGCATGGGTGGACCGTCCGATCGTGTGGTTGTCTTCACGGGCGGGACCATCGTCGCCGCCGAGCAGGCCCGACCGTCAGGAGGCACTTCGATGTCAGCAGGGCACACCACGGTGACCACGTCGCCCGTCGTCTCGTGCGGCGAGCCGCACGAGGACTGCGGCATCCGCGACGTCCTCGACCGGATCGGCGACAAGTGGTCGGTGCTGGTCGTCGTCGAGCTCGCGCAGGGCGTCCGGCGGTTCCGTGAGCTCCAGCGGGCGGTCCCGGGGATCTCGCAACGCATGCTCACGCTCACCGTGCGCCGGCTCGAGCGCGACGGCCTGGTCACGCGCACGGTGTTCGCGACCGTGCCGCCGCAGGTCGAGTACGAGCTGACCGCGTCGGGTCACAGCCTGACGCACCTGGTCAGGGTCCTGGCCGACTGGTCGGCCGAGCACCGCGACGGCATCGCCGCGGCGCGCGAGCGGTGGGACGCGCTCAACCCGGGGTCGGAGGTGCGCTGACGCCCGCCCGCCGCGGTGGCGACCTCCCGGCCGTCTAGAGCGGTCCCAGCACGTCGCGGACGTCGGCGTCGAGCGCGAGCGTGTCGAGCACCGTGAGCAGCGCGCGCTCCTCGTAGCGGAAGTGGGACTCCATGATCGCGGCGACCCCCTCGAGGTGACGGTCGAGCTCGTCCGGTGACGCCGACCGGTCGACGGCCGCCTGGAGCCCGCTCAGCAGGTGCGTGATCATCGAGTGGTCCTGCGTCAGGTTGCGCAGGGTCCCGACCAGCTCGGGGTGGGCGGCGGCGATCGCGGGGAACAGCTCGCGGTCCTCGCCCTCGTGGTGCCGTGTGAGAGCGGTGCAGAAGCCGTGGCAGAACAGCAGGAGGTCGCGGGTCGCGGGTTCGGCGGGCTCGCCGTCGTCGAGCGCTGCCCGGGTCACGCGCAAGGCGTCGCGCAGCCGCTCGTGCACCGCACGCAGCTCGCGGCTCCATGCGACGAGCCGGGACGTGTCGCTGGTCGCGGGGGGTCCGGGCCGCGTGGCGGGCCCGGTCGTGTCGCCCTCAGTCACGCGAGGGCGAAGGGGGCGACGTGGTCATCGTCGTGCTCCTTCGTGTCCGGCGCCTCCATGCCTGGCACGGTCTGCCACCGGCACGCGACGCTGCGCAGACCCTACCGGTCCCGCGGGCCGTGGTGCGCGGCGCCGTCGGGCACGGGGCGCCCTGCCCGACGCCGCCTCTCGCCTCACGAGCGGCGGCTCACCCGGTGTCGACCCAGGCGGGACGGCGCGCGTCGTCGACGCGCACGACCACGTCGGCCGTGCGCTCCGGGTCGACCTCCGCCCGGTACCGGGCGTACGCGGGCACCGTCCAGGCGTCGGTGGCCGGTGTGCGTCGCGCGATCGTCGCGTCCTGGAGCGACAGGTGGACGGTCAGGTCGACGTCGAGGCCGTGCCCGAGCGCCAGGGAGGCGTCGAGCAGCACGACCAGCCCGGGGGCCGCCTCGACGTAGCCGGCGCGCGTCGAGCGCGAGGTCACGGGGTCACGCAGGCTCGGCAGGTAGCGCCCGTCCCCGTCCGGCCCGACGGCGGTCAGCACCTCCCGGTTCAGCGCGCCCACGTCGATCCACCCGTCGAGCAAGGAGTCCGGGTCCTCGTGGCCGTGCTCGAGGCGCAGCGACGCGGGCCGCAGGAAGTCCCGCGCGCTGATGCGCGCCGTCGGGCGACCGGCGACGCGCAGGGGCTCGACGAGGGCGTCGGCGAGGCTCTCGGGGCGGGTCGAGGGGTGGCCGTCGACGAGGACCCTCGTCCCCGCAGCGTCGGCGCGCGCCCGCTCGACGACGAGCGCCGCGACGCGTGCGACCAGGACCTCGGGGCTGACCGGCTCGACTCGCACCGGGCCAGGATCGCACGGGGCGTCCTCGCGACGGCGCGGGTGGATGCCCCCGGACGCACGAGGCCCCGTCCACAGGTCTGTGGACGGGGCCTCGTGGCGGTGGGTCAGCCGACGCGGATGAACGTCGGGTTGTCCTGCCAGATCTTGCTGTGCTTGACCGTGCTGCCCGGGGTCGTGGCCTCGATCTGCATGCCGTTGCCGGCGTAGATCGCGATGTGGCCCGGGGTCCAGATCAGGTCGCCGGGACGAGCCTCGGACGCCGAGACGGGCGTGCCCGCATCGCGCTGCGCACCCGACTGGTGGGGCAGCGAGACGCCGAGCTGCGCGTAGACGTACTTGACGAGGCCCGAGCAGTCGAACCCGCTCGGCGACGAGCCGCCGTAGACGTAGGGCACGCCGACGTACTTCATGGCGATGTCGACGACCGCGGACCCGGAGGCCGCGGCAGCCGGGGCGGCGGCCGGGGCGGCCTGCGCGGCGGGCTGGGCACGCTCGACGCTGCGCGAGGCCGCGGCGGTGGTCCGCTCGGGAGCAGCAGCGGCGGCGGGCGCCGGTGCGGGGGCGGGCTCCGGCTCGGGCTCGGGCTCCGGCGCGGGGGTGACCGCGACGGTGGCCTGCTCGATCGGGAGGACCGCGTCGGCCGCGACGGTGACGGCAGGGCTGGTCGCGAGGGCCTCGCGAGCCTGCGCGGTCAGGGCGTCGAGGTCGACGCTGCCGACCGACTTCGACTGGTCGCTCGCGGGAGCCGCGTTCGCGGGGGCGGCGAAGACCGAGAACAGCAGACCGGACGACGCGGCGACGACCGCGCTGCGACGGGCGACGGTGCTGACGCCGGACGCGGCGGAGCGGCTGAGAGAGGTCAAGGGCGTGATGGGGCGGTGCGCGGCACGGTGGCGCGCACGTGAGCGAGAGGTCACGTGTGTTTCTCCTGGACGCCTGAGAGGTCAGCTGTCGGGTTCGGGTCGGAGAAAGCTCTACCCGGCCGTTCGGACCGAGGTCCGTCCGGCTTCACCCCAAGGGCACCGTCTCCGGTGCCCACAAGAATGGGTCCCCCACCCCTGCCATGGGTGTAGTACGTGGCTCCGGAGGTGACAGGGTTCGGCGTCCACCGGAGCACTCCAGCGAGAGGGTTCTCAGCGGAGCACGTTCGACCGTACATGGCGACGCAGCGATTGTCACAATGCGGTAACGAACCTCGCGAGTCGGACACCTGTCCAACTCAGTGACGCGGCTCACTTCTGCGCGAGCACGGCGCGCGCCACCGTCCGTCGTCCCGCGCCGCGGATGCCCGGTCGGACGTCTGCTCAGGCGGGCTTCGTCGCCTTCCCGTCGAGCCACAGGGTGTCCGACGCGTCCCGGTGCGTGCCCGTCGACCCGACGTGCTTGCTGTCGATCGTGGGCCCCTTCCTGATCACGTGGACGAGCGCCATCGCGTGCCCGCGCCCCAGGTCGTAGTCCTCCTTGAGCCACTCCACGATCACCCCCGCCTTGACCGACGGGTCGTCGAACCCCTTGTCCTGCGCGATCGTCACGAGCTGGCGCGGCGTGAGACCGGTCTTGTCCTCGACGGCGTCCAGGTAGGCCTGGAAAGACATGGTGCTCCTCGATCTCAGCGGGGCTCAGGACGGTGCGGGACGCACGGTCGAGGGGAGAGACCGCCCGCGCGACCGGAACTCATCGGTGCCCCCCCCGGCCCGCCCGCGCCGCGCCCGGCGGGCACCGCCTACCGCCCGAGCAGCGCGTCGATCTCCGCCATCTCCGCGGTCTGGACGTCGACCATGACCTGCGCGAGGTCGCGGAGCCCGGCGTGCCCACCGCCCTCGATCTCGCCCTCGGTCATGGTTATCGCGCCCTCGTGGTGCGCGTGCATGAGCTCGAGGAACGTCGTCTCCGCCTCCGCGACCGCGGTCGCGTCACCCGTGCTCGTGTCCGCGAGCCGCTCGAGCGAGCCCATCTGGTCGCTCGTCAGCATGCCGTTCGCGACGTGCACCGAGTGCATCTCCATGAGGTCGCCCATGGCCCAGGCGTCGGCCCAGCCGAGCATGGTCTCGATCTCCTCGGCCTGACCGTCGAGGATCCGCTGCGCGAGGTCCCGGGTCGGCGCGGTGACACCGTCGACGGCCAGGATGATCTCGCTCATCTCGACGGCCTGCTCGTGGTGCGGGGTCATCATCGCGATGAAGTGCGTGTCGACGTCGTTGACCTCTGCCGGGGCCGCCCCGGTCCCGGCGGGCGACGCGCTCGCGTCCCCCGCGGAGGGTGTCCCACCGCCCGTCGAGCACCCCGCGAGGGTCGCGGCCAGGACGAGCGCGGTGAGGACGGCGGGCAGCTTCTTCATGAGGACTCCGGTGTGTCTCGGGATCGCCGGGGCACGCGGGCGCCGGTTCCGGCGAGCGTCTCACCAGCGTAGACGCGAAGTCTGGGAACGGGCTGAGCAGTCCCTGCCCCACCGGGCCACCGACACGCGGTGCCCGACGCCGCGACGCACGCGACGCCGTCGGGCGCGGGCGGGCGAGGCCCTCCACGGACGGGTCGCAGACTCGTCACGCTTCCAGGCCCCACGAACCGGCGCTCCCTGCCACAGTATGGTCACCGCACTCGACGAGGAGGCCACCGCATGAGCCCGTCCCGCTCCACCGCCCAGTCCTTGGCCCCGCACAGCACGACGACCGCCCCGGAGGGAGCCGACCTCCCGCCCCTGCTCACGGGGTGGCGACGCCTGTGGACCCGGCCCGCCCTGATGCCGTACGTGCGGCTCCTGGTCCTGGTCCTGGCGGTCAACGTCGGGACCGCGATCGTCGTCCTGCCGGGGACGACGACCGCCACCCGGCTCGACGTCGCCCTGACCGCGACGGCGCTCAACCTGGGGGCGGCGGCGCTCATCCGGCAGCAGCACGTCGTCAACCTGCTCTTCCGTGTCGCGACGAGCGCGCCCGTGTCATGGCCGCTGCGCGTCCGGGCCGCGCTCGCGAAGGTGTACCACCTGGGCGGGATCCACGTCGGCGCCGCGCTCGCCGCGACCGCGTGGTTCGGGGTGCTCGCCGTGACGGCCCTGAGCCCCGCGGGGCGCGACGGGCTGTCCCCGACGACGCTCGGCGTGGTCGTCGCGCTCGCGCTGCTGCTGGTCCTGATCGCCGCCCTCGCGACCGCGCCGCTGCGCCGCCGACATCACGAGGCGTTCGAGATGAGCCACCGGTTCGGCGGCTGGCTCACGCTCGCCCTGTTCGTGGTCCTGACCGTCCGGTACGCGCACGACGTCGCGCCCGGCAGCGCGTGGGACGTGATCCTCACGGAACCCGCGACGTGGGTCCTGCTGGTCGTCGTCGTGAGCGTGGCACTGCCCTGGCTGCACCTGCGCAAGGTCGCCGTGGACGTGCACACGCCCTCGTCGCACGTCGCGCTCGTCCGCCTCCACCACCACCCGCGGACGTTCGTCGGGTCGTCGACCACGATCGCCCGGCACCCGCTCGGGCAGTGGCACCCGTTCGCGAACCTCGTCACGCCGAGCCGGCCCGAGCTGCGCCTCGCGATCTCCCGGGCGGGCGACTGGACGGGGTCGTTCATCGACTCGCCGCCCGAGCACGTCTGGGTCAGGGGCGTGCCCACGGCCGGGGCGGGCAACGTCGGCAAGCTCTTCCGCAAGGTCGTGTGGGTCACGACCGGCAGCGGGATCGGCCCGTGCCTGCCGAGCCTGCTCGCGGGCGCACCCGCGCACCTGGTCTGGGCGACGCGGACCCCGGAGGCCACGTTCGGCCCCGAGCTCGTCGCCGAGATCACCGAGTCCCTGCCCGACGCGCTCGTGTGGGACACGCGCGCCCAGGGCAAGCCGGACCTCGTCGCGCTCGCGCTCGACGCCGTCGCCACCACGGGGGCCGAGGCCGTCATCTGCATCTCGAACCGGCCCACGACCTTCGAGGTCGTCGAGGCCCTCGAGTCGCGCGGCATCCCCGCCTACGGCGCCATCTGGGACTCCTGACGCGCCTCCCGCAGCCCGACGGCGGCACGCGCGCGACGTCGTCGGGCGGCGGGGTTCACGCGTCGCGGGCGCCGCACGTGAGCCGTGCCCCGAGCGTGACCGCCGCGACCACGCCCGCCCCCGCGACGAACACGACGTCCTTGAGGACGTACTGGCCCATGAGCGTCATGCCGTCACCGAAGAGCTCGTCGGCGAACAGCACCACGGGCGACATCATGCCGACCAGGGCGACCGCGAGCACCACGAGGCCCGCCCGCAACCACCGCCCGCTCAGGAGCGTCAGCCCGATGAAGGTCTCGACGACCGCCGTCAGGAGCACCGCCCCGGCCCCCTCGACGACACCCAGGGTCAGCGCCTCGACCGTCTGCGTGACGATCTGCTCCGCCGGGCTCGCCCCGGGGAAGAACTTGAGCACCCCGAATCCCAGGAACACCAGGCCGAGCATGACCCGGAGCGCGGGGACCGACCACCGGACGAGGACGGCGGTCAGGGCGACGAGGGCGGCGTCGGAACGATCCGTGAACCACGTGGCAGGGCGTGCACGGGTGACTGTCGGCAACGACGTGTCGGGTCGGGCGGCGGTCATCTGGTCTCCTCGTCGAGAACGTGCGGACAAGGACCCTGCGACGGTGCCGGGAGGTCCGTGTCCGTGAACGGTGGCCGAGCGTAGCCACGGCACATGAGGGACAGATGAGGTCCACCTGGTCGGTTTTCGGGGCGGCGGGACGCCGTGGGACGGGACACCGTGGACCCGCCGACTCAGCCGGCGACGAGCCCGTGCACGTGCGTGTCGTGCCAGCCGTCGACGTGCTTGCCGCTCTCCCGGAGCGTCCCCTCGTGGGCGAAGCCGGCCGCGAGCGCGACCTTGCACGACGCCTCGTTGCGCGTCGAGTGCATGAGCCGCAGACGGTGCAGCCCCAGGTCGCCGAACGCCCAGGCGGCGAGCAGCCCGACCGCGCGCGGCGCGACCCGGCGCCCCCGGGCGGCGGGCAGCACCCAGTAGCCGACCTCTCCCCCGCCGTCGTGCAGGTCGAGGTGGTGCAGGGCGATGCGGCCGACCACGACGCCGTCGGACTCGACGGCCCAGTCGCCCGCGGTCTCCAGCGCCCAGCCCTCGTGCCGAGAGTCGATCCAGGCCTCGGCCTCGGCGACGTCGGCCATGGTGCGGGCGTGCCAGCGCTGGATCGCGCCGTCCTGGTAGGCGGCGAAGACCGTCGGCGCGTCGGCGCGGGTCCACGGACGCACCGTCAGCCCGTCCCCCACGAGGACGGGTGGGGGCTGTCCGCTCAGGCGACCGGGGTGGACGGTGGGCTCGGTGAGGATCGGCACGCCGTGATGATGCCACGAGGGTTGCGGACCGGTCACGATCCGGCACCGGGCGGCCTGGGGCGAGGCGCCGCCTGCCAGGATCGCCGCATGACGACGCATCCGGGACCCATGCCGTCACCCTCGCCCTCGGAGACCGCGCACCGACGACGCGGCCGCGGGCGGGCCTGGGCGCTCGGAGCGTCGGGCCTCGCCCTGCTCGGAGCCTGCGTCTGGGGCGTGGTCGCGGCCCTCGGGACGTACGGGTCGCACGACCGGCCCGAGCTCGTCGACAGCCCGCCGGTGATCGATGCGCTGGAGGCGCCCTGCGCGGCGGTCCGGACGTCCGCCGCCGCGGTCGACGCAGCCGCTCCGCCGCCCGAGCGTGCGGCACGGCTCACGAGCGTGGTCACCGCGATCGACGGTCTCACCGCCTCGGTCTCCGGACTTCCGGCCGACCAGGTCGAGGCCGACGACCCGACCCGGCTCTGGGTGAGCGACTGGGAGACCCTCGGGGCGCGGATCACCGACTACTCGGCGGCGCTCACGGACGGGGCGCCGGCAGAGCTCGACACCCCGGTCACCGCGGACGGCTTCACCGTCGTGGCGCGCATGGACGTGGCCGCGCCGCCGGGGTGCGAGGTACCCGCCGTCCTGGTGGCACTCGACCCGACGCCGCCCCCGGCACCGTCGACCGGGAGCTGACCGCGCCGCGGCCCGCTGCGCCCCGGGCGGACCATGACTTGAGGAGTTGCTAAACTCGCCAAGTCCCCAGGAGGTCCCGTGCCCACCACCGCCACCACGGCGCCGCTCTACGCGATCAAGGCCGAGCTCTTCCGCTCGCTCGCGCACCCCACCCGCATCCAGGCCCTCGAGGTGCTCAGCGCCGCGCCCCACCACGAGGCCCCCGTCCCCGACCTGCTCGCAGCGACCGGCGTCGAGGCCTCGGTCCTGTCCCAGCACCTCGCGGTCCTCAAGCGCGCAGGCGTCGTGACGTCGTCGCGCACGGGGAACACCGTCGTCTACCGGCTGAGCCGGCCCCTCGTCGCCGAGCTGCTCGTCGTGGCCCGCGCGTTCCTGCGCGAGACCCTCGACGCGTCCGGCCGCCAGCTCGCCGCCGCGGACGAGCTGCCACCCCTCCCGGGGGCGGGCGAGCGGACCGGGCAGTGAGCCGGGCGGGTCGCTCGGTACGCGACCTGCTGCCGTCGCGATCCGACGTCGACCTCCGGCCGAGGACGCTGCGCTCCGACCTGCTCGCCGGGATCACGGTCGGCGTGGTCGCCCTGCCCCTCGCGCTGGCCTTCGGCGTGAGCGCGGGGGTCGGCCCCGGCCCCGGACTCGTGACGGCCGTGGTCGCGGGCATCGTGGCCGCAGTGTTCGGCGGCTCGCGCGTCCAGGTCAGCGGGCCGACGGGCGCGATGGCCGTCGTCCTGGCCCCCATCGTCGCCCAGCACGGCCCCGCGGCCGTGCCGCTCGTCGCGATCCTCGCGGGCGTCGTCGTGCTCCTGGCCGGGGTGACGCGGCTCGGCCGGGTCGTGACCTTCATCCCGTGGCCCGTGGTCGAAGGGTTCACGGCCGGGATCGCCGCGATCATCTTCCTCCAGCAGGTTCCCGCCGCCCTCGGGGTCACGGGCGCGGTGGGCGGCAACCCGCTGCGCGTGGCCTACGACTCGGTGGTCGCGGCGCTCGCGCACGGACCCACGGCCTGGTGGACGCTCGGGACGGTGGCGCTCGTCGCCGTCGTGATGCTCGTCCTCCCCCGTGTCGCTCCCGCGCTGCCCGCCTCGCTCGTCGCGGTCGTGCTCGCGACCGTCGTCGCTCAGCTCGTCGACGCACCCGTCGCACGCATCGGCGCGCTCCCCGACTCCCTGCCGCTGCCGTCCCTGCCGCACCTCGACGCCGGGATGCTGCGGTCGCTGATCGGCCCCGCCGTCGCGGTCGCGGCGCTCGCCGCGATCGAGTCCCTCCTCTCGGCCCGCGTCGCCGCGGCCATGCCGTCCCCCGCGCCGGCCGGGCGGCGCGGGGCGACCGGGAGCGCGACCGTGCCCGACGACGCCTCCCACCGCTACGACCCCGACCGCGAGCTCGTGGGCCAGGGCCTCGCGTCGATCGCGAGCGGAGCGTTCGGCGGCATGCCCGCGACCGGGGCCATCGCCCGCACCGCGGTCAACGTGCGCGCCGGGGCCCGCACGCGGCTCGCGGCCGTCGTGCACTCGGTCGTGATCCTGGGCGTCATCTACCTCGCGACCGGCCCCGTCTCCGCCATCCCGCTCGCCGCGCTGTCCGGGGTCCTCATGGTCACCGCGGTGCGCATGGTCTCCGTCTCGACCCTCCGGGCCGTGCTGACCTCGACGCGCGCGGACGCCGTGGTGCTCGTCGTGACAGCGGTCGTGACCGTCGCGGTCGACCTCATCGAGGCCGTGCAGATCGGGCTGCTCGTCGCGGCCTTCTTCGCGCTGCGCTCGGTCGCGAAGGCCGCCGCCGTGCACCGCGAGCCCCTCCCCGGCCCGGCCCGTCCGGGCGACGAGCACATCGCG
Source organism: Oerskovia sp. 140933 (assembly GCF_059651515.1). Lineage (NCBI taxonomy): Bacteria > Bacillati > Actinomycetota > Actinomycetes > Micrococcales > Cellulomonadaceae > Oerskovia > Oerskovia sp. 140933. Next base: position 18,834 of record NZ_JAMXIO010000017.1, on the reverse strand, counting down.
CTCTACCGGCTCGACGGCGCGATGTTCTTCGGTGCCGCCGACCGCATCCACGCGCAGATCCGGGACGACCAGGACGCCCTGGTCGTGGTCCTGCGGCTCTCGCACCTGCGCCTGGTCGACGCGACGGGCGCGCACGCGCTCGGGGAGCTCGTCGCGGACCTCGAACGCTCGGGCGTCACGGTCCTGGTCAAGGGCATCCAGCCCGCCCACCTGCCCGTGCTCACGCGCGTCGGCGTCCTCGACGAGCTGCGCCACGAGAGGCACCTTTTCGAGGACCTCCCGCCCGCGATCGAGCACGCACGTTCGCACGTCGCACGGGCTCAGGAGGCGGCCCCCGACGGGGAGTCCCGAGCAGCGCTCAGCGGTTGACGTCGAGCGTCAGCAGCACCGTGACCGTGTCGCCCAGCTCGACGTCCTCCGCCGCGCGGACCCGGTCCTTGAGCGGGACGACGTACAGCCCGTCCTTGGCGAACAGGGACGTGGCCCACGTCGTCTCCCCGATGCGCGCCGAGACCGGGATCATGCCCCAGCCGTAGGTCACGAGCGACGCGACCTCGCGGATGCGCGTGCTCTCGGCGTCGGGCACTGACACGAAGTGGAACGGCGCGGGTCCGCGCCAGTGCCACACCTCGCCCACGGCCTCGACGTCCATCCGTCCAGCATGGCCCGGGAAGGGCCCGGCCGCCGTGCGTCGAGCCCACACCGCAGGGTGGGACACCCTGCCCGACGGCGCCACGCACGCAGGTGCGTGTGTCACCGGCGAGCGTGACGATGAGGCGACACGTCCCGCCCCTGACCCGCGAGGTGCACCATGACCAGGTTCGTCGTCGACGCCGGCACCGCCCTGCGACTGGTCGCGGAGGACGCCCAGGTCCCAGACGCCCACGGGCTGCTCGCCCCGACGCTCCTGCGGTCGCAGACCCTGTCGGCGCTGCACGAGGCCGTGCACCGCGGCGACCTGACCGCCGAGGTCGGGCGCGAGCACCTGGCGCGCGTCGGCCGCCTCCCGGTCAGGTTGTTCGGGGACGCCGTGCTGCGCCGCACGTCGTGGAAGGTCGCCGACGAGCTGGGCATCGCCTCGACGTACGACGCCGAGTACGTGGCCCTCGCCCGGCTCCGGGGCATCGCGCTCGTGACCGCGGACGCCGACCTGGCCCGTGCCGTCGTCGGCGTGGTCGAGACGGCGCCCTACGGCGCGCTGCTCGACCGGGAGGCATGAGCGGCGGCCGTCGGTCGGTGGACGAGCCTCAGGAGCCCTGCGCCGCCAGGCGGTCGAGCGCATCCGTGCTCGCCTCGACGATCTGCGCCTGCGCGTCGGCGCGGCTCGTGGTCGGCTGGCCGTCCCCCGGCTGCTCGCCGTAGTCCGCGAAGAAGGCGTGAACGCCCCCTGGGATCTCGACGAAGTCGGCGGTGGAGGGCAGGTCGGCCCGGGACGCCTCGATCTTGTCGGGCGTCGTCGGGCCGTCGCGCGATCCCCACACCGAGGTCACCTCGACGTCGGCCGCGCTCATGGCATCCGACGGGTACGAGGCGTGCAGGAGCAGGCCGTCGACCTCATCGTCGTGCGCCGCGGCGAACGACGCCGCGACGACGCCGCCCAGCGAGTGCCCGCCCACGGCCCAGGTGTCGACCTCGTCGAACGCTGCCATCGCCGACGCCGACTGGTCCGGCGACGTGAAGGCGATGCCCAGCGGTTCCTTGAGCGCCACGACCAGGTACCCGGCCTCGGCGAGCGGGCGCAGCACGGCGGCGGTCGCCCGCACGTCCACCCGGGCGCCGGGCGAGTAGACCAGGCCGGTCGTCGCCTCCGCGTCCCGGGGCACGAACGCGATCCAGCCCGCCTCGTCGCGGACCTCGACCGAGCCGTCGCTCTCGAGCGCCGCGAGCGCCGGCGCGGTCGCGGGGAAGGGTCGGAGCCACACGACCCCCGCGGCGAGGACCACGAGCGCTGCCACGCCGACCCCCAGTGCGGTCCCGCGCAGCACGCGGCGAGGTCGCGAGCGCTCGGGCGCCGGGTGCTGCGCGCGTCGTCGGGCGTTCAGCGCGGTCGCCAGGAGAACGAGCACCCCGGCGGTCGCGCTCACCACCAGCAGCGCGGTGAGCGCCCAGTGCTGGTGGCGCACGGTGTCGCCCGTCGTCGCGACGACCCATCCTGGTGCGGCGATCAGCGCCACACCCAGCAGGACGAGCAGCAGGCGTCCGACCAGGCCCGCCGGCGAGGTGCGGCCCGGGGTGCCCGCCCGTCGGGGCTCGGGGGTGGTCGGGACGTTCGACGTGCTCATCGCTGCTCCGTGCTTCTCGACGACGCCCTGGCGGCCAGGGCGATCGCCACGCTAGCAAGGGCTCCTGGATCCTCGGCCGGATCCTCGGCACGGGCGGGCGGTCCCGCCCGAGGCGAGCGGCGCCGTCGGGCACGACTCCTTGCGCTCCCGGATGCCAGACCCCTCGACCGCGAGGACCATGGCCGCATGACGAACCCCCTGACCGCCGACCCGCCGCCCGACACCGTGACCCGCCGGATCGGGCGCGTCGCGCTCGGACTGGGCCTCGTCTTCGCCGGGATCAGCCACCTGACCTTCTCGCGCGAGGAGTTCCAGGCCCAGGTCCCCGACTGGTTCCCCGTGGACGAGGACGTCACGGTCCTCGCGTCGGGGGCGGTCGAGATCGCGCTCGGCTCGTCGCTCGTGGTGCTGTCCCGACGCCGCGTCGCGGTGGGGCTGATCGCCGCCGCCTTCTTCGTGGTCATCTTCCCGGGCAACATCGGCCAGTGGCTCGAGCACAAGGACGGGTTCGGGCTCGACACCGACGCCAAACGGTTCGGTCGGCTGTTCTTCCAACCCGTGCTCGTCGCATGGGCCCTGTGGTCGACGGGCGCCTTCAGCGCGCTACGGCGGGCGCGGTCGGCGCGTCGCTGACGCGCCCCCCTCCCCCCCGGGCGGCGCCCCCGGATGCCGACCGCCGCGACCCGGACGAGCATGGCCGGTGAACCGTCGACCGCCACCCTTTGGACGAGAGGACCTCTCATGGGCCACATCACCTCCGGCAGCGAGAACACCACGCCCGTCGAGCTGTACTACGAGGACCACGGCGCCGGGCAGCCCGTCGTGCTCATCCACGGCTACCCGCTCGACGGGCACTCGTGGGAACGCCAGACGCGCGTCCTGCTCGACGCGGGCTACCGCGTCATCACCTACGACCGCCGCGGCTTCGGCCGGTCGAGCAAGGTCGGGACGGGGTACGACTACGACACGTTCGCGGCCGACCTGCACGCCGTCCTGGAGGCCCTCGACCTGCGCGACGTCGTCCTCGTGGGGTTCTCGATGGGCACGGGCGAGCTCGCCCGCTACGTCGCGAACCACGGCCACGAGCGCGTCGCGAAGCTCGCGTTCCTCGCGTCGCTCGAACCGTTCCTCGTGCAGCGCGACGACAACCCGACGGGCGTCCCGCAGGACGTCTTCGACGGCATCGTGGAGACGGCCCGTGGTGACCGGTTCGCGTGGTTCACGCAGTTCTTCGCCGACTTCTACAACCTCGACGAGAACCTCGGGACGCGCATCTCGCAGGAGGCCGTCACGGCGAGCTGGAACACCGCGGCCGGGTCCGCGCCCGTCGCGGCCTACGCCGTGGTGCCGACCTGGATCGAGGACTTCCGCGAGGACGTCCGGGCCGTGCGCGCGAGCGGCAAGCCCGCCCTGGTCCTGCACGGCACGGCCGACCGGATCCTGCCGATCGACTCGACCGGCCGCCCGTTCCACGAGGCGTTCCCCGAGGCGCGGTACGTCGAGGTCGACGGCGCTCCCCACGGCCTGCTGTGGACGCACGCGGAGGACGTGAACCGGGCGCTGCTCGGGTTCCTCGGGTCATAGGGTCGTCGGGTCGTCGGGCAGCACGTCCGGGGTGGGACGACGAGGACGGAGGCCGCATGACCGTGACCCTGGCGCTGCCGTTCCGCGGTCGGTGGCTCGTGCAGAACAGCCCGGCCCGTCGGGTGCCGAGCCACGGCGTCGACGTCCTGGGAGAGCGGTACGCGATCGACTTCGTGGGGGTCGACCGGCGGGGCCGTACGTCGGCGGTCCGCGACTGGCGCACGGTCCTCGCGGCCGAGCCTCCCGAGCGCTTCGTCGCGTTCGGTCGCCCGATCCTCGCGCCTGCGGACGGCGTCGTGGTCCAGGTGCACGACGGCGAGGAGGACCACGCGGCCCGCCGCTCCCAGCTGGCCCTCGTGCCCTACGCGCTGGGGGCAGCGGCCCGGCTGCGCGAGGGGGTGCACGCCGTCGCCGGGAACCACGTCACCATCGCGCTGCCGGGCGCGGGAGCCTTCGTGTCCCTCGTGCACCTGCGGCGCGGGTCGCTGCGGGTCCGGGAGGGCGACCCGGTGAGCGTCGGGCAGCCGGTCGCGGAGTGCGGCAACTCCGGGAACTCGACCCAGCCGCACGTGCACGTGCAGGTCACGGACTCCGCCGACTTCTCGCTCGCCCGTGGCGTGCCGGTCGCGTTCCGTGACTTCCGCGAGTGGCCCCGCGGGCGGGGGGAGCCCGTCGACCGGGTCACGGGGCTGCCGGACGAGCGCTCCGTCGTCGGGCCGCTGGCGTGACGACCGGCCGCACAGGTCCTGACGAGGCACTCCCCCTCAAGCTCCGCTCACGCGACCGGCTGGAGCCGGAAGAGCCGGACGACCCGCCCCGACTCGCGCTCGTAGGCGCGGTAGCCCGGCCACTGCGCCTGGATCAGGTCCCACGCGGCCTCGCGCTCGTCACCGGGCTCGACGGGCGTCGCCCGGACGCGCATGTCGTGGCCGCGGACCGTGATCGACGCGTCCGGGTGCGCGAGCAGGTTGTACGTCCACGCGGGGTGCCGGTCGCGCGCGAACGACGTGCCCGCGACGATCGCCCGACCGTGACCGTCGGGCGTGTACATGAGGTAGGTGCTGCGCGGCTCCCCCGACCGCGCACCCGTCGTGTGCAGGACGAGCGACGGGACGAGGATCGCGCTGACCTGCCACCGCCCGCCCGACACGCGCGCGAGGAACCGCTCGACCGGCGGCAGCACCACCGGGCCGACCGTGCGGAACACCCGCGTACGCGTGAGCGGGGCGACCACCGACCGGACGACCTGCAGCAGCGAGGGCATGCCCCCAGGATGGACCGGGAGGCGGTGGCGTGCGCGCGGCAGACGAGGCGGGGCCTACCGTCGTCTGCTCAGGGGCACGGGATCGGCTTCCACGTCTTCCCGCCGGGCGCATAGGCACGACAGCCCGTGTAGCCGCTCGACCCGCCCGACGAGGACCCGCCCGACGAGCTCTTCGGGGCGCTCGCGCTGCGTCGCCGCTGCTCCGCGGCGAGACGGTCGGCCTCCGCCTGACGCGCCACCTCGGCCTGGCGGGCCACCTCCGCCTGACGGGCCACCTCCGCCTGACGGGCCACCTCGGCCTGACGGGCCACCTCTGCCAGGCGAGCGGCCTCCGCCGCCGCCTCGGCCGCGCGCAGGGCGGTCTCCGCCTCGGCCAGTGCGGTGTTGGCGACCGCGACCCCGGTGTTGGTCCGGCCACGGAGAGCGTCGCGCGCGACCGCGCTCAGGACGGTCGCAGGAAAGTCGTCCGCCTCGTGCCAGAGGACCTGTTCGAGGTGCGCGTGCGCGGCGGCCACGGCGGCGTGCGCGGCCAGCGCCTCGTCCAGGACGTCGACGTCCTGGCTCAGGGCCGCCGCGGCCGACTCGTCGACGAACTCCTCGACCTGCGCCTCGTAGGAGGCGACGAGTGCAGCCGGGGTGCACGGGACGGTGGGGTCGAAGTACCCGAGCTCGGAGACCGACGCCTGGGAGTGCGCCGCCCACACCTCCTTCGTCAGCTCCGGGCGGCCGGGCGCGTCGGCGAGCGCGGCGAGCCCGGTCCCGGCGAGCTGCGCGTCGACCAGCACGTCGTCGACCAGGAGGCCGGTGACGTAGGACCCGTCGGTCTCGTGCGCGGTCCCGTGGACGAGGGTGACGGTCGTCCCGGCCGGAAGGAGCCGGCCGAGCGCGTCGACGCCCTCCTCCCCCAGGCACTGCTCCTCGGATCCCGCCAGATCGACGAAGGCGAGGCGCAGGTGCTCGGTCCGTCCCTCGAGCTCGACGGCGATCACGCCGTCCTCGTCGACGTCCTGGACGACGGCCGTCATGTCGTGGGGCCAGACGGCGTTGAGGACGAGGCCGGTCGCGATGAACGCCCCGATCGCGGTGAGCGCTCTCCAGCGAGTCCTGAACCACCGTCGACGCACCATCTGGAAAGGCCACCTGTCTTCTGCACGATCGGACAGCGGATGCTATCCCGAAGCCGGCACCTTTATGGAACACCTGTTCCACAATTGACCGCATCTCTTGACTTCCGATCTAAACCCATCGATCATCGATAGATGACCACGACGGTGACGATGCTGCTCCGCCTGACCCTGATCACCATGTTCCTGGGGGCGCTGCTCGCCCAGCTCCTGGTCCCCGTGGTCGCGACCGAGCAGGCGACCCTGTACCCCGAGGTCGAGCATCTCGTGCTCCCCTACTCGGTCGCCGCGATCCTCGGGTTCGTGTGCGTCCAGGCGGCGCTGGTCGCGGTGTGGCGGCTGCTGTCGATGGTCGGTGCCGACCGGATCTTCGCCGACGGCTCGCTCCGGTGGGTCGACACGATCACGGTGTGCGCCGCGGCCGCGACGGGCCTGTCGGCGGTCGTCTGGGTCCACCTGATCCTGGTCGAGGAGACCGGCGGGCCGGGCATGTTCCTCGCCCTGGGCGCGTGCGTCGTGGGGGGCGCTGCGCTCGCCCTCCTGATGGTCGTGATGCGCGGGCTCCTCGACGCCGCGATCGCCGACCGCCGCGAGCTCGCGGAGGTGATCTGATGCCCATCGTCGTCGACCTCGACGTCATGCTCGCCCGGCGCAAGATGTCCGTGGGCGACTTCGCGGACGCGGTCGGCATCTCGCCCGCGAACGTCGCGGTCCTGAAGAACAACCGCGCCAAGGCCGTCCGCTTCACGACCCTCGACGCGATCTGCCGCGTCCTCGACTGCCAGCCGGGGGACGTCCTGCGCTGGGAGCCGGAGGACTAGGACCAGGCCCGACGGCGCCGGGACCTCCCGCTCTCGCGGCCTCCGCACCGGGGCGCCTCAGGAGACGGGCTCGGGCGCGGGGTCGGGAATCTCGCCCGGCCGGTACCGCGGGAGCCGGCTCGCGGGCAGGATCGCGGTCGCGCTGACCGCGGCGAGGATCAGCAGCCCGATGCGCAGCGTGTCCAGGCGGCTCTGCTCGTTGAGCGCGACGGCGGCGTCGACCTGCGCCTCGGTGGCGTCGGTTCCCTCCAGGACGGCGCGCAGCTCGTCGTTGCTCACGAAGTTCACGTTGTCGAGGTCCACCTGGGCGACGAGCGAGGGCGGCAGCTCGGGGTGCTCGACGACGGAGCGCGCCACGCTGATGCCCAGGATCGTCACGAGCAGCGCCCCGACCACGGCGGTCCCGACCGCCGACGCGAGGTTCTGCGTCGTCCCGCGGATCGACCCGACGTCCCCGGCGAGCGCCTTGGGGACGGCCGTGACCAGCACGTTGAAGACGAGCGTCACCAGGGCCCCCTGCCCGACGCCGAAGACGAAGAGCCCGAGGATCGTGGGCAGCGTCTCCCAGTTGTTGGTCACGACGAGCGAGAGCCACGCGAGGGCGCCCGTCGTCAGGACGAACCCGGTCACGCCGATCACCCGTGGGCTGAACCGCCCGTAGAAGCGCACGACGAGCGTCGCGGTGACGAACACCGTGAGGTTGAACGGCATCATCGCGAGCGCGGTGTCGAACGGTGTCCGCCCCTGCACGATCTGGATGTACAGCGGGACGGTGAAGTTCAGGGCGGCCTCGAGCGCGACGACGATGAACATCGCGTAGACCGCGGCCCGCTCGCTCGACGACCCCAGGACCGTCAGGTCGACCAGGGGGACCTTTCCCGTGGCGGCCCGGCGTCGGGTCCACCAGAAGAACGTCTGCCCGAGCACGACGCCCGCGACGACGAACAGCGGGGCGGGCGACACCCCGACGACCGAGAAGGGCGCGTCGGGCGTCGCGTAGAGCAGGCCCCAGGCGTTGAGGTTGTTGAACCCCAGGGTCAGGAGCACGATCGCCGCACCGATGAGCACCGCGGCCACGAGGTCGATCCGGATGCCGGGGTCGCCGCGGTCCGAGCGCAGGCGGAAGCTGAACACGAACACGACGACGGCGAGGAGCAGCACGATCCCGAACACGGGCCGCCACCCGACGAGGGTCCCGAGCGCTCCCCCGATGAAGAACGCGCTCACGCCGGAGATGGCGCGGGCCGAGCCGAGCGACCCGATCGCGGTCGCCTGCTGAGCACCGTGGTAGTTCTCGGCGATGAGCGCGACGAGCGCCGGCACGATGATCGCGGCGGAGGCCCCCGCGAGGGCCTGCCCGGCGATGGCCCAGCCGACGGTGGGCGAGAGGATCATCAGGAGCGCCGACGCGGCGAACGTCGCGACCACGACGCGGAAGACGACGACCCACCCGATCCGCTGACCGAGCTTGGCCCCCGTCATCACGAGCGCAGCGACCGCGAGGCCGTACACGACGATGGTCGAGCTGACCACGGTCGGCGGCACGCCGAACTCCTCGACCATCCCGCCCAGGGACACGGGCAGGGCCGCGACGTTGAACGACATGAGGACCTGGGCCAGGAACAGGCCCACCATCGGGACCCAGGACCGCCGCTCCTCGGCGACGACGACCTCGTCGGGCGTTGCTCGGCTCATGCGTGGGGCTCCGTCTTCTCGGGGACGTGCACGGACGACGCGAAGAGGTTGAGGCCGAGCGCCCGCGACAGGTAGGCCGTCGCGCGCTGGCCGCGCACGCTGTTCCCGGCAGGGTCCAGGGGTGGGGAGAACGTGCCGATCCCGCCCTTGCCCGGGGCCACCGCGACGATGCCGCCCGCGACGCCGGACTTCGCCGGGAGCCCGATCTCGAAGAGCCACTCGCCCGAGCGCTCGTACAGGCCGGTCGAGGCGAGCACGGCCAGGGTGTCGCGGCACACCTGCGCCGAGACGACGCGTTCACCGGTCACGGGGTTGACGCCGCCGTCGGCGAGGGTCGCGCCCATGACCGCCAGGTCGCGGGCCGTCACGCGCAGCGCGCACTGGCGCGTGTACACGTCGACCACCTCGAGCGGGTCGGTCTCGATCCGTCCGTAGCTCTGCAGCAGGCGGGCGATGGCCCGGTTGCGGATGTTCGTCTCGGACTCGGACCGGTAGACGACGCCGTCGAGCTCGAGCGCCCGCCCGGCGAAGCGCGAGAGGCCGGTACGGACGTTCTCCCACTGCTCGGCGGGCGTCGCACCGGGCATCATCGCGGTCGTCGCGAGCGCGCCGGCGTTGACCATGGGGTTCATGGGGTGCCCGTCGTTGAGCTCGACGGCCATGACGGAGTTGAACGGGAGCCCGGTGTTGTTCACCCCGACCCGTTCGCGCACCGCGTCGTGCCCGTAGGCCTCGCACACGAGCGCGTAGACGAACGCCTTGGAGATCGACTGGACGGAGAACTCGACCTGGGTGTCGCCGGCCTCGTGCATCTCGCCGTCGACCACGGCGACGCTCACGCCGAACAGTGCGGGGTCCGCTGCTGCCAGGACCGGGATGTAGTCCGCGACCGCGCCCGCCGCGAGGTCGCGGTAGCGCGCGTGGGCGTCGACGACGAGGTGCTCGACGCGGTCCCACCGGGGCAGCGTCCCGGTGGACGCCACCTGTTCGACGTCCTGGACATCCATGTGCACACCCCGTCGCTCGAGCCTGACGTGATGCTCCCACCGGGCTCGGGTGCGTGCATGCCGAGAGCTCGAGCCGTCACCGGTCCCGGGGCCTCGGCGCCGCGAGGACCAGCTCGACGTCGGCGCCGATCTCCGTGCCACGGACGGGCTCGGTGGCCCCCGGGCGGCGGCTGCCCGGTTGCCGAGGCGGCACGGCGGGCAAAGACTGAGGGCTGTCGGAGCCCTTCACGACCACGCGGCGCGCACCCCGGTGCCCGCCGTCGGCGTCGAACCGTGCGGGGCCGTGGTGATCGCTGACCAGGGGGTACACCCATGACTCGGAACCGTGTCGTCGTCGGGATCGACGGCTCGACCAGCAGCCGGTCGGCGCTGGTCTGGGCCGCGCACGAGGCCCGGCTGCGCGGCCTCGGGCTGCTCGTGGTGCACTCCCGCTTCCGCCCGTCCTACGACGTCGTGTTCGCGGGCGGCTTCTACCTCCCCCCGATCGCCGACGAGGAGGACGAGATGGCCGAGATCCTGCGCGTGGCCGTCGAGCTGGCCCGTGAGGTCGACGCGCAGCTCGAGGTCGAGGTCTCCGCGCGCACGGGACCGCCCGCGGCCTCCCTCCTCGAGGCGGCCGGCGAGCGGGCGGAGCTCGTGGTCGTGGGGTCCCGCGGCCTGGGGGCCTTCGGATCCCTCTTCCTGGGCTCGGTCAGCATCCACCTGGCGGCCCGCTCCCCCGTTCCCGTGGTCGTGGTGCCCGCGGAGACGCCGTTCTCGACGGTCGGGCCGGTGGTCGTCGGCGTCGACGGGTCCCCGCACTCCCGGACCGCGGTGGTCGAGGCGGCGCGCGAGGCCGTGCGACGGCAGGTCCCCCTGGACGTCGTGGCCTCCTACACGGTGCCCGCAGACCTGCTCGTCACGCCCCTCACGACAGGTCGGGAGGAGCTCCGCGAGGCCTTCCGCGCCCAGGCCCAGGAGAACGCCGACGAGGCCGCGCGGGCGGCGAGCGCCGAGGACGACGACCTCCTGGTGCGGACCCACGTCGTCGAGGGCCCGCCGGCCGAGGAGATCGCACGCGTCGCCGACCCTGCGTCCCTGGTCGTCGTCGGCTCCCGGGGGCACGGGGAGCTGACCGGTCCGATGCTCGGGTCGGTCAGCCAGCACCTGCTGCGCCACGCCCGCTGGCCCGTCCTGGTCACGCACGAGCACTAGTCGCACCACGGGTCGAGCCGCGGCGCCGGGCCGACCCGGCGGCGCCGGGCGCGACCTCAGAGCCCGTCGAGCAGGTCTCGCATGCGGTCGATCTCGCCCCCCTGACCCGACGCGGTGTCGGCCGCGATCTCGTTCGCGTACAGGTCCTGCCCCTCGACGAGCACGACGTCGACCATGTCGAGCGCGCCCTGGTGGTGCGTGATCATGCCTTCGAGGAAGAGCCGGTCGAACTCCGGGCCGCTCGCGGCCGCGAGCGCCGCCATCTGCTCGTCGGTCAGCATCCCGACGACCCCGTCGCCGTGGTCGCCGTGCCCGGCCCCCGTCCCTGCGGGCGCGCGCGGCCCGGTGCCGCCGGCGTCCTGGGCTCCCTCGGGCACGACGACGTCGCGCGCCTGCAGCCAGGACGCGAGCGCGTGGATCTCGGGCCCCTGAGCGGCGGTGACCCGCTCGGCGAAGGAGCGCACGCCGTCGGACCCTGCCCGGTCCGGGGCGAGCGCGGCGATCTCGAGCGCCTGCAGGTGGTGCTCGATCATCCCGGTGACGAACCCGACGTCGGCCTGGTTCCAGGTGCCTTCCGCGGGTGCCGCGCCGTAATCGTCGGGCGCGATGGTCGCGGCCTCCTCCCCGGGCAGCCCGGGCTGGACGACGACGCTCGACGGCGTGACGGTCGGACCGGGGTCGCCCGTGCACGCCGCGACCCCCAGCACGAGGCCGGCCACGGCGAACCCGCAGGTCACGACCCGCACGACCTGACGGGCACCCGCTGACCGCGCCGCGTTTCCGCTCTGAAAACTTTGCACCCGCTCTGTTCCCTCCGTGTAAACCTTCGCCAGAACCGCTCGGTTGCAGTGGTGCAGATCACATTTCCCGGTCAGAATGCGCAGAACCCTACCAAGGAGGTGTTTCCCCCGTGCATCGAAGAACGCACAGGCCACGAAGCCGGATCCTGCTCGCCTCGTCCCTGGCGGCCACTCTGGCCGTCTCCTCGCTCGCTGTCGCGTCGGCGGCGTCCGCCGAACCGTCCGACGGGTCGCCCGAGGCGGTGGCCGAGCTCGTCGAGCAGGCCCCGTCGTCGCTCCCCGCCCAGCGCCTCGCTCCCCTCGCCCAGGCCACCGACGTCCTGGCTCCCGGGCAGATCGCAGGCAGCCCCAACCTGACCCTCGTCGCGAACATCCCCAAGAACGGCGCCTTCACCCCTGAAGGCCAGTACAACAGCGACCTCGCGTTCCAGGGCAGGTACGCGTTCGCCGGCAACTACGGCGGGTTCACCGTGTACGACGTCGCCGACCCGACCAACCCGCAGCAGGTCGCCCAGGTCGTGTGCCCCGGCTCCCAGAACGACATCTCCGTCTACGGCGACCTCCTGGTCCTCAGCACCGACTCGTCGCGCAGCAACGCCTCGTGCGACAACGTCGGCCAGAGCGCGGTCGTCAAGGACTCGTGGGAGGGCGTCAAGGTCTTCGACATCTCCGACCCGACGTCGCCGCAGTACGTGTCGGCCGTCGAGACGCAGTGCGGCTCGCACACGCACTCGCTCGCACCGTCGAAGGACGGCGAGGACCTGTTCGTCTACGTCTCGTCGTACTCGCCGAACGCGGCGTTCCCCGACTGCCAGCCGCCGCACGACCTGATCAGCGTCGTCCAGGTCCCCCTCGACGACCCGGCGTCGGCCGCGGTCGTCTCGACGCCCGTCCTCTTCCCGGACGGCGGCAACCCCGGCGGCAACGGCTCGAGCACGACGTCGGGCTGCCACGACATCACGACCTACCCGTCGAAGGACCTCGCGGCGGGCGCGTGCATGGGCGACGGCATCCTCATGGACATCTCCGACCGCGCCCACCCCGTGGTCACCGAGGTCGTCCGGGACACGACGAACTTCGCGTTCTGGCACTCGGCCACCTTCAACAACGCGGGCACCAAGGTCGTCTTCACCGACGAGCTCGGCGGCGGCGGCGCACCGACCTGCAACGCGACGGTCGGACCGGAGAAGGGCGCCGACGCGATCTACGACATCGTCGACGGCCAGCTCGTGTTCAAGAGCTACTACAAGATCCCGCGCGAGCAGGCCGCGACGGAGAACTGCGTCGCGCACAACGGCTCCCTCATCCCCGTCCCGGGCCGCGACATCATGGTCCAGGCCTGGTACCAGGGCGGGATCTCGGTGTGGGACTTCACGGACTCGGCCAACCCGGTCGAGATCGCCTGGTTCGACCGCGGGGCGCTGTCGCCCGACCGGTTGATCCTCGGCGGTTCGTGGTCGGCCTACTGGTACAACGGCGCGATCATCTCGAACGACATCCAGAAGGGCCTCGACGTCCTCCTGCTCGACGACCCGGTGACCAACGCCGCGAAGCAGGTCGTGACGGACGAGTTCAACCCGCAGGCCCAGCCGACGTACGTCGAGCCCGCGGCGTGGTCCAAGAAGACGGCCTACGCAGGTGGCACGACCGTCACGTACGGCGGCGCCGTGTGGCGGGCCCAGTGGTGGACCAAGGGCCAGACGCCCGGCGACCCGTGGGGTCCGTGGGAGGAGATCGCAGGTGTCGACTCGAAGGGGGTCGGGGCGTGGAAGCCCACCCGGGTCTACTCCTCGGGCGACACCGTGATCCACGACGGCACCACGTACACCGCCAAGTGGTGGACGAGGAACCAGGCCCCCGGCGACCGCTGGGGACCGTGGGCGCCGCAGGGCTGACCTGCGTCGCACCCGGGCTGCGTCCCGGGTGAGCCACCGCCCGACGGCGTCGCTCACCTGCGAGGTGAGCGGCGCCGTCGGGCCTGCTCGTGGCCGGGCGACGCAGAGCGTGTCCGGACCCGCAGCGCACGAGCGGGAACCGGATCGACGCTGCCCGGCTCGTCCGCGTCCGGCGCGCGCTGCTCCGTGGGCACGTTCCCATGTCGCCGGGTCGACGGGCGATCGGCGCGCTTCCTGGACCTGTGCCGCCGAACCTGGTAGTTGGTTGAGGTGAAAGCACACGAGACGCCCAGTCAGACCGCCCTGTTCTCCGCCGCCGCGCGCGCGGCGCACCCGCTCGTCGACGACGAGCCCCATCTCCTGGCCGACGAGGTCGCCCAGCGGCTGTGCCGAACAACGAGCCCGTCCCCCCTCGACTACCAGCTGGCCCAGCCGCAGGCCGCCGTCCTCGCTGCCGCCCGCCTGTCCGCCTGCACCAGGTCCCGCTACGCAGAAGCCGTCGTCTCCGAGGCCGGGACGGAACAGGTCGTCGTGATCGGCGCAGGGCTGGACACCCTCGCCAACCGCCTGCCACCGGGTGCCCGGGCGTCGGTGTGGCTCGTCGACCGACCCGGTGTCCTCGCATGGCGCGCTCGGCTCTTCGCGGAAGCAGGCCTCGTCGACGCCGCCCACGGCGTCGCGGCCGACCTGGCGCAAGGGTTCGACCTCGCCGACCTCGCGGCGACCGGCGTCGACCTGCGACGCCCGGTGACGGTGGTCTGGCTGGGCGTGAGCATGTACCTCACCCCGCAGGAGTGTCGCCGGTTCATCGCCACCCTCGCCGGGCTCGCCGACGGGTCGTCGCTCGTCTTCGACCACCACCTCCCGGCGGACCTGCGTAACGACGCCGGGAAGGAGTACACGCAGGCGGTCGCCGCCATGGCCGGGCACGTGGGCGAGCCGTGGCAGTGCTCGCCCGCCCCCGGCACCGTCCGGACCTGGCTCACCGAGCACGGGTGGCAGGTCGAGGCCGACGTCGACGAGACAGCGGCGACACCGGAGGGGTTCTTCGACCGCCAGCAGCACCTCTCGCCGATGCGGCTCGTCCGGCTCGTCCACGCCACTCGCTGAGCCACGCCCCGGAGGCGTCGCGCCGGGGACCCTGCCCTCCCAGGAGCAGGGTCCCCCGTGACGGCGGCACGTCGGCAGCGCGGCACCCGCACGGGAGCCCGCCCGGGTGGGCTCGTCGTCGTCGGAACCCGCGGCCGGGTGCGGATCAGTGGCCGTCTCCTCGACGGATGGACGGGGACACCGGCGGGGCGGGCGTTCCTCCTGCCACGGTAGGACCCTCTTGCACTCGCGTCCCACGACGGGGTGACGCCCGGAGACGAGCACGCGCCTAGCGTCGAGGCATGACCGACGCGACCTCCCTCCACGACCGCTCGTCCTCCGCACCGCGCCGCCGTGCCCTGACCACGGCGCCCGGCGGACAGCCCTGGTCGCGCGCCGCCGTCGTGCTCACCGCGAGCCTCCTGCTCGGCGGACTCACGTCCTTCGCCCAAGGCTTCCTGCCCGACGCCGCAGCACCCTTCGCGAACTCCGCGAGCGGCTGGACCCTGCTCACGGCCCTCCTCGTCGTCTGGGCGGCAGGCGACCCTCGGGCCCGGACACGTCATGCCGCACTGCTCGGCGTCGCGAGCTTCGTGCTGCTCGTCCTCGGCTACACCGTCGCCGCCGACCTCCGCGGCCTCTTCTACGACCCCACGCTGTTCGGCGTCGTCGGCGTGATCGTCGGGCCGTTCGTCGGGGTCGCAGCGGCCTGGCTGCGCGAGGCGGGCGTGCGTGCGGCCCTGGGCACGGCGCTGCTCGCGGGGATCGGGCTCGGCGAGTCGGTGTACGGACTCACGACCGTCGTCGGGACGACAGGCGCCAGCTACTGGGTCGCGATCGGGCTCGTGTCCCTCGTCCTGCTCACCACCACGCTGGCGCGTCGCGTCCGCGGAGCCCTGGAGATCACCATCGCCGCGGCAGGCACCGCCGTCGTCTCCCTGGTGTTCCTTCTCGCCTACCGGGCGCTCGGCTGAGCCGTCTGTCGACGTGCGGCGCAGATTGCACAGACGCGCCGCCCTACCTTGCACGATCCCGGGCGTGTCGAGCCCTTCGTGCAAAGTAGGTCGCGCGACCTTGAGCCGGCATAGGCAAGTCCGGAGGCGCCACACAGCCCCATGACGTACCTAAGGCATCTGACTACGTCCGCCGGAGTCCGCTTCTCGCACCCAGGCGAAGCCAGTAGGGCTCCATGCGCAGAGCTGAGAACCTGACTCAGTCTTGTACCGAAGTTGGTACTGGCATGTCATCTCCGCCAACGAAGCCGTTCGGCGGCGACCCAGCCCCCTGCCAGCCAGCCACAACCCTATCGATGTGAACGGGCAGGTCGGCGAGCTTGTCAGAATCCGCCCAGGTGGACATGAAGTTCGGATCGTTGCTCTTCGGTGCGTCCACAACGTCGCGGATTCGCACCGCGGCGGGCACACCCGTGCTTACACCGGTAACGAGCGCGTGCTGCTGGGCCAGCCCGGGGAGTTGATCCAGCAGTGCGCGTGAACTCAGTGCCGTCGCGTGCCTCAGTAGGGTCTGGTCGGCCTCGTGGGTAAGACGGTGGGCGATAACGGTGCCGCATTGAGCCACAACCGTCTCGCTTAGCTCGCTCGGGCGCTGACTTGCCAACAGCAGCGAGAGCCCGAACTTCCTACCCTCCTTGGCGATCCGTTCGAATACCGCGGTCGACTTACTTCCCGACCCACTAGGGTCGCGCCGTGCGGGGATGAAACGGTGAGCCTCCTCAAGTACTAGAAGGACGGGATGCTCGGCGCGCGGATCGCTACGGACGGCAAAGTCGAAGAGGACACGTCCAAGCAATGCGGTGACGTTCTCCAGGACATCGCTCGCAACCAGGCTCAGGTCGAAGATCGTGACCGAGGGCCCGACATCGTGCTCGCTCCTCTGTTCCGTGTACAAGTCCTCAGCGGGCCAGTTCGAGTCCGAGGAGCCCCGCGTTGGGTCAGCACCCATAAGAAGGCGCAGATAGCTACCCAAGGGATCGGCGTGATTCTCGACCCGAGTCATGAAGTCATAACGTCCATCGGCGAGCAGGCGACTCAGGCGCATCTGCAACGTGCCAATATAGCCCGCAACCTTGTTGTCCCCGCTTGCTTCGATCTTCACACGGCTCGGTAGGAAGAAGTCGCAGAGCTGTTGCAGCGAATAGTAGACGGGAGCGTCGAAGTCTGGCGCAGCCTCGACGCTCCCCATTCCCAAGGCTCCGAAAGCGGCCGCGATCTGTGTTCGGAGCGCCTGGAACAGATCGTTGAGAGCAACCTTCTGCACCGGCGAAAGCACCAACCATTTTTCAGAACTGATCCGCGCTACTCCCTGCGCATCGTCGATGAGCGTGAGCATAAGGGCCCATTGTTGCGAACAGGGCCCTCCGCGTCCCGACTGTTCTTCGACCACGCTTCGCAGCGAGCCAAGTTGATGTAGTGCAGGCTGCTGCGAGTTCTTCGGATCTGAGTAGAGCTGTTCAATGATGGTTATGGTGGACTGGACAACCTGAAGTCTGGAAACGTCCCCTTGGGTCGACGAGGCTGCCGCTCTCGCATCGGCGATGGCGCGTTGCAGGACGGGGGCCTGCACGCCATCGCTGGCACGCAGCAGCGCCAGATTTTCCTCGTTGTTCATGAACCAGTGGGGAAGGAACAGTCCTTCGCGCGCCCCCAATCTTGGCCCCAGCACGACAGTTCGCGTGGCTCTCCCACGGCTAGTGCCCTTTTCGAACGACTTCGCGTACTCACCGTTAATATCGAAGATGACGATGTGACCGTTGGAAACTGGATGGTCCAAGAGGCTGTCGATAATGGCCATAACGGTGCAGGACTTGCCAGAGCCCGTCGATCCCACCACAGCACAGTGGTGACCGAGTAGCAGGTTCGCATCCAGGAAGACCCCCTGCTCTGCCGCGACGGCAGAGGTTCCCAGTTCCAGCGCGACGGCGTTCCGAGGTAGGAAGATGCTCTTGACTTCGCGCGGAGTGGCGGCTCGAACCGGTGCGTGAAGCGGCGGGTACCCGGTGAGCCCAGACTTGAAGGCCTCACCTTCAAACCTACCAACGACCGCCGCTTCAAGTTCATAAGCGCTTTGATCATCTTCGCTAAGCAGGGCACGCCGATCGCCCTTGTCTACACGCTGGCCGATATATACCCCCGTCACGATGGCCACGATTCTATGGGCACCCGCTGGGACCGTAATGTATGAGTTGACAACCCCAACAGTGTGCAGGCCATCGGGCCCCACCTTGGTGAATCCCTTGGTCCCGATATCCAGCGACACGCGTAGACTCGTGCTCTGCACGGACGTGATCCGCCCGATGACACCAACCTCAGACATCGCCAGCACCCGCACTCTCGCTCGGACCTGCGACTGTCCTGGTCGCCGCCTCCAGTAACTCTAGAAGCTCAATGATCGCGGAAGGCGAGTTCAACCCACTGCCGACCGAAGGATCGGGGAGCAACTCGGCGACGTTTGTGAACTTAGCGCATTCACCAGTCAACACGGCAATTCGAGAGTCAGCGTCTCTGGCCAAAGCGGCGACCGCTGTGGGCTTTGTATTCAGAGAAGTATCCGCAAGTCGGGGGTCTGCTGCACGGATAGGTGACACCTGACTTGTGGTGCCGGAGGGCACTGCTGGAAGGATGTGCACTGTGCCAAGACCCCATCCCAAAGAGTTCCGCGACGATGTCGTGGCGATCGCCCGCCGTGGTGATGCCCCGGTGTCTCAGATCGCCAAGGACTTCGGCATCAGCGACTCATGCCTGCGCAACTGGATGCATGCTGCCGAGGTCGAGGAAGGCAACCGGCCCGGGGTGACGGCCTCGGAGTCGGCCGAGCTGCGCGAGGTCAAGAAGCGTGTCCGCGTGCTCGAGCAGGAGAACGAGATCCTGCGCCGCGCGGCGGCGTACTTCGCTCAGGCGCATCTGCCGGGAAAATGATCTACCCGCTCGTGCGTGAGCTCGCCGCCGACGGGGTCCCCGTCGCGGCGACGTGCCGGGTCCTCAAGCTCGCCCGACAGCCCTACTACCGCTGGCTCGCCGCACCCGTGACCAGGCACGATCTCGAGGAGGCGTATCTGGCCA
>NZ_JAMXIO010000016.1:0-88978 GCF_059651515.1 Oerskovia sp. 140933 | reverse complement strand
ACGAGAGACCTCCGTTGGTCAGAGCCGGGTTCCTAGACAGCTCCCACTCGACACGGAGGTCTCTCTTCACGTCAACAACGGTCCTGGTCAGTACATCTAGAGCGCCCGCCGGGGCACGACCGGCCGATCCGGGGACACCGCGCGGCGTCCCCTGGTCGACGTGCGCAGCGTCAGCCGCGCGGCCCTCGAGCGGGCCACGTAAATCGGCGATCATCGCGCTGCATGCCCTCATCGTCCCACACCCTCCCCCGCGCGCCCGAGGGACCGGTCACCGGTCCTCGGGCTGAGCCTCGCCCAGGGGGAAGGTCCGCACGACCTCGTACAGGGGGCCTCCGCTGCGGCCGGCCCCCGGGGTCGACTCCACCAGGCAGAGCTCGTCGGCGGTGAACCGCGGACCCTCGTAGACGGCCAGCGCGTGCGCCAGCTCGGCCGGCCCGGGGCCCGTGGGCCGGGGATCGGTCTTCCGGCGGGACGTCTTGCGCGGCCCGGAGGCACGCGCCACGGTCAGGTGGGCGCGCTGCCGGGGCCTCCGGTCGAGCCGCAGCCCGACGTCGGAGGCCGCCTCCGCGGTCCCGGCGCTCAGGCGTCGCAGAGCCTCGGCGTCGCCACCCACTCCCGCGAACAGGATGCGGTCCTCGAAGGTCCCCGCCCCACGCAGGTGCAGCGAGAGAGGGGCCGCGGACCGCGCCACCCCGTCGAGCGCCACGCCCAGGTCGTCGGCCGCGCCGTCGGCGACCTCGCCGAAGAACGCGACCGTGAGGTGCATGAGCTCCCGCGGGGTCCAGCGCAACGACGGACGGCCGTCGTCGAGGGCCACCGCCCCGAGGGCGGACAGCGCGAGCCCCAGGTGGTCGAGGGCCTCGTCGGAGGGGTAGAGGGCAGCGAACAGTCGCACGGACCGTCCCCTCACCGGGCCTCGTCCACGTCGGCGGTCGCGGCGGTGGTGCCGACGGGACGTGGTCGGTGCGCCCGGCTCGACGCGTACAAGCAGACCGTGGCGGCCGTGGCGAGGTTGAGCGACTCGGCCTGGCCACGGATCGGGACGCTCACCACGGCGTCGGCCAGCTCGCGGTCCTCGGGAGGGAGCCCCCATGCCTCGTTGCCGAAGACCCACGCGGTGGGCCGCTCGAGGTCGGGCGAACCTGCCGGTGCCGATCCTGCGACGTCGAGCAGGTCGTCGAGGTCGTGGTCACCGTTGCCGTCCGCGGCCAGGACGGTCAGCCCGGCGGCGCGCAGCGCGTCGACGGTCTCCGCGAGGCTCACCCCGGTCACGACCGGGACGTGGAACAAGGACCCCGCCGTGGAGCGCACGACCTTGGGGTTGTGGACGTCGACGCTCTCGCCCGCGAGGACCACGAGGTCCGCGCCGGCGGCGTCCGCGGCACGGATGACGGTGCCCGCGTTGCCGGGGTCCCGCACCGTGGCGAGGATCGCGACGAGCCGCGGGGACCTGGCGGCCTCGCTGGCGAGCGTGACCTCCTGCGTCCGTGCGACCGCCAGGATGCCCTGGGCGTCCGTGCTCATGGCCTCGAACGCCTCGGGCGTCGTGAGGTGCACGTGCAGGTGCTGGTCGAGGGCGTCGTCGACGATCTCCGCGTACCGCTCGGCGGCCGACGAGGTTACGTACACGTCGCGCACCAGGTGCGCGCCGTGCCGGACGGCCTCGCGCACGCCCTGCGGGCCCTCCACGAGGAACTGCCCGTGGCGGGAACGCGCCGAACGCCCGGACAGTGCCCGTACCGCCTTGACCCGGTCGCTCCGAGGGTTCGAGACCTCGGGAACGCGACGGAAGAACGGTACGGGGCGACCTGAGGACAGATCGTTCACTGTGCGGGCGTCCGGTGAGAAGAGTCGCTGCTCGATGATCAGGCAGCAGCCTTCGGGGCGTTCACGTCGGTGGGCAGCGCGTCCTTCGCGGCCTGGACGAGCGCGTTGAAGACGGTGACGTCGTTGACCGCGAGGTCGGCGAGGACGCGACGGTCGACCTCGATGCCAGCAGCCTTGAGGCCCTGGATGAGGCGGTTGTACGTCAGGCCCTGGGCGCGGGACGCAGCGTTGATGCGCTGGATCCACAGACGACGGAAGTCGCCCTTGCGCGCCTTGCGGTCACGGTAGGAGTAGACGAGGGAGTGGGTGACCTGCTCCTTCGCCTTCCGGTAGAGACGCGAACGCTGGCCGCGGTAACCCGCAGCGCGCTCGAGAGTTGTACGGCGCTTCTTCTGGGCGTTGACCGCCCGCTTCACGCGTGCCACGTGATGCTCCTTGCAGTTCGGGGCTCAGGTAGGGATTCAGCGATGGTCAGCGCCGGGGCGCGACCACCAGGCAGATCACTTACCGAGCAGCTTCTTGATCTTCTTGACGTCTGCGGGGGCGACGACCTGGTCAGCAGACAGGCGACGCGTGCGCGTGCTCGACTTGTGCTCGAGCAGGTGGCGCTTGTTGGCCTGCTCGCGCATGACCTTGCCGCTGCCGGTGATGCGGAACCGCTTCTTGGCGCCGGAGTGCGTCTTGTTCTTCGGCATGGCTGCCGTTTCTCCTTTGTCTGGTCGAGATCCCGGGAGGGATCCGACGTGTTCGGGCCGTGGCCGGTGGGCCTGGCTCGGTGTCAGTTGGTCAGCTGGACTTGCCGCCCGGCTTCGGCTTGGACGCCGTGCCGGGCTTGGGCGCTGCCGGCCGGGGAGCCGGGGGCTTGGGCATGGCGGCCGGCTTGGGCACCGCGACCGGCTTGGGAGCCGCCGCGGGCTTGGGCGCTGCCGCCGGTGCTGCCGGGGCAGCGGCCTTGGGCGCAGGAGCCTTGGGAGCCGACGCGCGGGGCGCGGCCTTGGGTGCAGCGGCCTTGGGGGCTGCTGCGGGAGCGGCGGCAGGGGCCGGCGCGGGCTCGGGAGCTGCGGCTGCCTTGGCCGCTGCTGCGGCCTCGGCGGACTCGACCATCTCCGCGGCCTCGGCGACCTGCACCTCGAAGGGCACGTCACCGCCGTCCGCGGGCTCCTCGGAGACCTCGACGGGCGCGGGCCGGGGGTCGGTCTTCGCCGTCTTCGGCTCGGCCTCCTGAGCACGCTTGCGCTGCTCGTTCTTGGCCTCGGCCTTCTTCTTGACCGGGCCGAGCACCATGATCATGTTGCGCCCGTCCTGCTTGGGCGCGCTCTCCACGAAGCCGAGCTCCGAGACGTCCTCCGCGAGGCGCTGCAGGAGACGGATACCCATCTCCGGGCGCGACTGCTCGCGGCCACGGAACATGATCATGACCTTGACCTTGTCGCCCGCGGCGAGGAAGCGCTCGACGTGGCCCTTCTTGGTGCCGTAGTCGTGCGGGTCGATCTTCAGACGGAAGCGGATCTCCTTGAGGACCGTGTTCGCCTGGTTCCGGCGAGCCTCACGGGCCTTCATGTCCGACTCGTACTTGAACTTGCCGTAGTCCATGAGCTTGCACACCGGCGGGCGTGCGTCGGGGGCGACCTCCACCAGGTCGAGGTCAGCGTCCTGGGCAAGGCTCAGGGCGACCTCAATGCGGACGACGCCGACCTGCTCCCCACCTGGGCCGACAAGTCGGACCTCGGGGACACGGATCCGATCGTTGATGCGAGGCTCGCTGATGTGATGCTCCTAGGAAGTCGTCGGTAGACCACCAGGAACGGGAAAGGCCCCCGTCCCAGAGCGCAGGGAGGAGGCCATCGATCGGGTCGTCGCGGGTGCGACGAACACACCGTCGCGCCACCGTGAAGAACGGCGACGCTCCGGACCGAGACCCGGCCTCTGTCGTGACGATCGTCAGCGGTTGAAGCTCAGGTGGGATGGAATCCACTTTGCGCACCCGTAGTCCACCCTCCGAAGCACCATCTGGAGCCTCGTCGAGAACCTACGGGTCGGTCAGCCACCAAGAATAGCACGCACCGTCGGGCGACCCGACGGCGCCCGCCGCGCCGCCGCGACAGCCCGCGCACCGGTGCCCACCGGGCGCGCCTCTGCGCCCACGCTACCCACTGGAGAGCCTCCAAGATTGGAACTCTTCCAGATAACGGGTACTGTGGCGGCATGCCCACCGAGAAGCAGGTCCGCCCAGCGGACAACGAGACCGAGCTCCGCGACAGCGGGCTGCGCGTCACGGCTGCGCGTCTCGCGGTCCTCGACGTCGTCGCACGGCAGCAGCACGCCAACGCCGAGGACGTGCTGCGCGCGGCGCGCGAAGCTCTGGGCTCGGTGTCCGTCCAGGCGGTGTACGACGTCCTGAACACGCTCACCGAGCACGGCCTGCTGCGTCGGATCGAGCCCGCGGGCCACCCCGCGCGCTACGAGCGCCGGCTGGGTGACAACCACCACCACGTGGTGTGTCGCTCGTGCGGTGCCGTCGCGGACATCGACTGCGCCGTCGGGCACGCCCCGTGCCTGACCCCGAGCGGCAGCAACGGCTTCACGATCGACACCGCCGAGGTCACCTACTGGGGCCTGTGCCCCGACTGCGCGGCCTGACGGCCCGCACCCCCACAGCTCTCTTCACCGCTCACCGGAGCACCGTCCCCACCGCCCCCTACCCACAACGCAGGCACAGGGCCCCGTGCTCCGCCTGGAGGAGATGACGATGACGAACACCCCCTTCACCACCACCCAGACGGGTACGCCCGTCCCGAGCGACGCCCACTCGCTGACCGCGGGCACCGACGGCGCGACCGCGCTGCACGACCGCTACCTGGTCGAGAAGCTGGCCCAGTTCAACCGCGAGCGCATCCCGGAGCGCATCGTGCACGCCAAGGGCGGCGGCGCGTTCGGTGAGTTCGTCGTCACGGAGGACGTCTCGGCGTACACCCGTGCGGCCGTGTTCCAGCCGGGCGCGCGCACCGAGACGCTGCAGCGCTTCTCGAGCGTCGCCGGCGAGCAGGGCTCCCCCGACACGTGGCGCGACGTGCGCGGCTTCTCGGTGAAGTTCTACACGACCGAGGGCAACTACGACATCGTCGGCAACAACACCCCGGTCTTCTTCATCCGCGACGGCATCAAGTTCCCCGACTTCATCCACTCGCAGAAGCGCCTGCCGGGTTCCGGCCTGCGCGACGCCGACATGCAGTGGGACTTCTGGACCCTGTCCCCCGAGTCCGCGCACCAGGTGACCTACCTCATGGGTGACCGTGGCCTGCCGCGCTCGTGGCGCGAGATGCCGGGCTTCGGCTCGCACACCTACCAGTGGATCAACGCCGCGGGCGAGCGCTTCTGGGTCAAGTACCACTTCACGTCGAACCAGGGCAACGTCGAGATGGAGGGCTCGGAGGCCGAGCTCATCGCGGGCGCCGACGCGGACTACTACCGCCGCGACCTGTACGAGGCCATCGAGGCCGGCAGCTTCCCGTCCTGGGACGTGCACGTCCAGGTCATGCCGTACGAGGACGCCAAGACGTACCGCTTCAACCCGTTCGACCTGACGAAGGTCTGGCCGCACGCCGACTACCCGCTCATCAAGGTCGGTACGCACACGCTCAACCGCAACCCGCAGAACTTCTTCGCGGAGATCGAGCAGGCGGCGTTCTCCCCCGCCAACACGGTCCCGGGCATCGACATCAGCCCCGACAAGATGCTCATGGCCCGCGTGTTCTCCTACCCGGACGCGCAGCGCTACCGCGTGGGCACCAACTACAACCAGATCCCGGTCAACGCGCCGCACGCCGCGCCGGTGCACAACTACTCGCAGGACGGCGCCCAGCGTCACGGGTTCAGCTCGCCCACGACGCCGGTCTACGCCCCGAACAGCCTGGGCGGCCCCGTGGCCGACGAGGCGCGCGCCGGGGTCGGCTCGTGGGAGTCGGACGGCGAGCTGACGCGTGCCGCGGCGACGCTGCACGCCGAGGACGACGACTTCGGCCAGGCCGGCACGCTCTACCGTGAGGTCTTCGACGACGCGGCCAAGGCGCGCTTCCTCGAGACCATCACGGGCGCCGTGGGCGGCGTGCAGAGCATCGCGATCCGCGAGCGCGCGATCCAGTACTGGACGAACGTGGACGCGAACCTCGGTGCGGCGCTGCGTGCCGCGCTCGAGGTCGCCCCGCTCGCGGCCGACGAGCCGGGCGTCACGTCGGAGCCCTCGCACTCCTGACGCCGACGCTCCTGCCCGGCGCGACGCCGTCGGGCAGGGGCTCTCGCGTCACCCTGCACCACCCCGGGAGGCCGGGTCCGCCGCGCGGGCCCGGCCTCCCGGCCGTCCGTGCGCGTCGCGGGACCCGGCGGGCGCTTGGCACACTATTCTGGGCGAAGCCCTGCGCCCGGCCCGACGGCGTCACGCGCCGCCGGTCGTGCGCCCCCGCGTCGCGCCGGGCGCACCCGAAGCGACCGGCGAGCCGTCCACGACGGGCCCCGGTGCCCCGTCCACTCTGGAAAGATGGGGACCATGACTACCGAGAACGACCCCATCGCCCAGGACGCCACCCGGGACATCGCCGACGTCGCGGCCGTCGAGGTCATCACCTCCGCCGCCGTCCACCTCATGAGCGCCGCCGCCGTCAAGTGCGGCCTCGCCGAGGACGCCGTCGAGAAGGAGCACCTCGACCTCGACGAGGCACGCAAGCTCATCAACGCCCTCGCCGCGCTCGTCACGGCCTCGGCCCCCGACATCGGCAACCAGCACGCCCGCTCGCTGCGCGACGGCCTGCGCTCGCTCCAGCTCGCCTTCCGCGAGGCCTCGGTCTACCCCGACCCCCTGGGCGAGGGCCCGGGCGAGAAGTACACGGGCGCGGTCAGTTGAGCACCCCGTCGGGCGGGCTGCCGGTTCCTCCCCCGCCGTCCAGCGCGCACGGGGGCGACGGCGTCGTGCCCCCGCCCGGCGGAGACCCCGGCCCGGTGCCGAGCCGACCTCCCACGCCCGGCCCCACCACCCCGCAGACCTCTGCACCCCAGGCCCAGGCCTACCAGACCGCCGCGGCCCTGCCCGGCACCGGGACGGCCGGGCCCACCGCGGGGCCCCGCCGGCCCGGGCGGGGCAGGACCGTGGCGATCGTGCTGCTCTCCGCGCTGCTCCTGGCGGCCCTGGCGCTCGCCGCCTACCTCCTGACGACGACCCGGAGCTGGCAGGACCGCAGCGCCGAGTGGGAGTCCGTGTCCCGCGAGCTCGGCGAGCAGGTCGCCCAGCTCGGCGCCGACCTCGACGGCGCGAACGCCGAGCTCGAGTCCGCCCGCTCCCAGCTCACGACCGCCCAGGACCGCATCACCGCGCTCGCCAACGAGAAGGCCCAGCTCGGCGACGAGAACGTGGCCTCGCAGCAGTACCTCGACTACCAGGCCCGCATCTCCGAGGCCGCCGGCGCCGTCGCCGCAGCCCTGGGCCAGTGCACCACCGCGCAGGACGAGCTCATCGGGTACCTGAACAACCGTGACGCGTACAACCCCGACGACCTGGCCCGCTTCGCGACCCAGGTCGACGACCTCTGCAAGGTCGCGACGGACGCCAACACCGACCTGCAGCAGGAGCTCGCCCAGTGAGGCGGGCGCGGCCCGCGACGCGCGGCCGTCGGGCCCTCGGGGTGACGCTCACCGCAGCCCTCGCCGCGTCCCTCGCGGCCGGCTGCGGGGCGCTGCCCGAGCTCCCCGGCCCCATGCCCACCTCGGTCGTGCCGAGCTTCGCGGCACAGGTCGAGCCCCTGGGGTCGGAGAACCTCTCCCCCGACGGGTTCGACGCCGTCAAGCGCATGGCCGTCCGCATCCGCAACGTGGGGTGCTCGTCGCTGTCGACCGGGTCGGGCTTCGCGCTCGACGACCGCACGCTGATCACCAACAAGCACGTCGTCGAGGGCTCGAAGTCGCTCCAGGTCCTCACGTACGACGGGCGCGACATCCAGGTCGAGACGGCGAGCGCCGCAGGGCTCGCGGACCTCGCGATCGTGCGCACGAGCGACGACCTCCCCTCGGCCCCGACGCTCGCCGCCGCAGACCCCGCCCAGGGCGACACCGTGACGGTCGTCGGCTACCCCGAGGGCGGCCAGCTCACCGTGACGCAGGGCAAGGTCGTGGGGACCGCCACGGACCCGCTGCACGAGAACCTCGGTCAGGTCCTCGTGACCGACGCGCAGGTCGAGCCCGGCAGCTCGGGGTCGGCCGCGCTCAACGAGGCCGGCGAGGTGATCGGGGTGGTCTACGCGAAGTCGACCGACGCGTCACTCCTCGTACCGGTCTCGACGCTGCGCTCGATGCTCGACGACGCGTCAGCCTTCGCGACCCTGCCGCCCTGCTCGTAGGCTGCGAGGCATGAGCAGCGACAGCAGCAAGAACGCGGCGGGGCGACCGGACCCCTCCTTCATCGTGCGCGCGGCGAGCGACGCCTTCTCGGTGCGCAAGGTGTTCGGTGAGCCGTACGAGCGCGACGGGACACTCCTGATCCCCGTGGCGAAGGTCTGGGGCGGCACCGGGACGGGGTACGGGTACGGCGTCGGGTCGCCCGACGGGGCGCCGGACCCCGCCTCCGGCACCGAGCACGGCACGGGCGACGGACCCGGCGAGGGTGCAGGCGGTGGCGGTGGCTTCGGGGTCCGGGTCCGCCCGGTCGGCGTGTACGCCGTGGGCCCCGACGGCACGCGGTGGCACCCGGCACTCGACCTCAACAAGGTCATCCTGGGTGGCCAGGTCGTGGCCATGGTGCTGGCCGTGGTCGGCGGGTGGGTCCTGGGCCGCCGACGCCGCTGACCTCGTCGGCGCGGCAGGGGCGGCCCGGGCGGGGCGGCCGCGACGACCGGACCTGTCGGACCGGGTGGTGCGGCGCCGTCGGGCCCTGTGCGGGGACCTCAGCGCCGACGGCGCCGCGACCGCAGGTCAGTCTGCGCGCCCGATGCGCAGCTCGAGCGAGTCGACCCGCTCCGAGACGACGTCACTGCCCGCGAGGGCCGCGTTGACCCGGGCGAGGACCGCGTCGAGCCCCCGCCGGTCGAGCCCCGAGTCGATCGAGAGCACGACCGCGACCTCCGCGCTGCGGCCCGTCTCGGCGCGCACGGCCGCGACGTGCTCGATCCCCTGGACCGCGCCGGTGATCGCGGCGGCGACGTCGGGCACGACCGTGCCGTCCATCACCGCGGGGGCCCAGTCCTTGCCCTGCGCGAGCGCCCACACCGCGGGCCGCGGCACGAGGACCGTGACCGGTCCGGCGGGGTCGAGGACCAGGAGCGACCAGTCCTCGCTCACGGCCGACAACGCCGCCCGCGGGGCGTCCACGGGGACCTGGCGCGCGTCGGGCCGCCAGGCGGCCATGCTCGCGACGCTCGAGAACACCGGGAGCGCCCGACGTCCGTCCGGGGCCTCGAGCGCGACGACGCCGGCCGAGGCCTCCTTGTCGACCTTCTGGCCGTGCTCCCCCACGCCCGACTTCTCGAGCTCGGCCAGGACGGGGATGAGCAGGCGCGTGCGCGCGAGCTGCGCGACCACCTCGGTCAGGCTCGCGGCACCGGCCGCGAAGTCGGCGAGGACCCCGACCAGCGCGGGGTCGGCCGACCCGTCGTCGTCGGCGAAGCCTGACGACGGAGGCAGGGCCTTGCCCGCCCCGTCCGACGGGGCCGGGGCACCGGACGCCGGATCGGTGGGCCCCTTCGAGAACGGCGACGCCCCGTGGGGGGTGCCGTGGGAGTGGCCGGCGTGCGGGTCGGACGTCGCCGAGGTCACGGACGGCCTGCCACGTCGAGGGCCTGGGGCAGCGTGAAGGCCCCCGCGTACAGGGCCTTGCCGACGATGGCCCCCTCGATGCCCTCGCCCACGAGCGCGCGCAGCGCCTCGAGGTCCGCGAGGCTCGAGATGCCGCCCGACGCGACGACCGGTGCGTCGGTGCGGGCCGCGACCTCACGGAGCAGGTCGATGTTGGGGCCGCGCAGCGTCCCGTCCTTGGTCACGTCGGTCACGACGTAGCGCGAGCAGCCGGCCGCGTCGAGACGCTCGAGGACCTCCCACAGGTCCCCTCCCTCCTGCGTCCAGCCGCGCGCCGCGAGGGTCGTGCCGCGCACGTCGAGCCCGACGGCGATCGCGTCGCCGTGCTCGGCGATGACCTTGGCCGTCCACTCGGGGTTCTCGAGGGCGGCGGTGCCGAGGTTGACGCGCGAGCACCCGGTCGCGAGCGCACGGGCCAGGGACTCGTCGTCCCGGATGCCGCCCGAGAGCTCGACCTGGACGTCGAGTCGCGCGACGACGTCGGCCAGGAGCTCGGCGTTCGAGCCGCGACCGAAGGCCGCGTCGAGGTCCACCAGGTGCACCC
Source organism: Oerskovia sp. 140933 (assembly GCF_059651515.1). Classification (NCBI taxonomy): domain Bacteria; kingdom Bacillati; phylum Actinomycetota; class Actinomycetes; order Micrococcales; family Cellulomonadaceae; genus Oerskovia; species Oerskovia sp. 140933. Next base: position 78,774 of record NZ_JAMXIO010000016.1, on the reverse strand, counting down.
ACTCGGCGCCCCCGGCCTGCCAGTCGAGGGCCGCCGACAGCGGGTCGCCGTACGAGGTCTCCGAGCCGGCCTCCCCCTGGACGAGGCGCACCGCCTGCCCGTCGGCGACGTCGACGGCGGGCAGCAGGACGAGACGATCGGTCATGAGGAGGTCCTTCCGAGGGATTCACGAGGCTGGGGGCGGGGTCCGCGCGGTGCGGGCGCCCGTGACACGGTGGTGCGGCGGGCGGGGACGGAGCCCTGCCCACGGGTTCAGAGCGAGCGGACCCAGTTCTCCAGGAGGCGGGCACCGGCGTCGCCGGACTTCTCCGGGTGGAACTGCGTCGCGGAGAGCGGGCCGTTCTCGACGGCTGCGACGAACCGGCCGCCGTGCTCGGACCACGTCACGAGCGGGGCGCGGAACGCCGGACCGACCGGCTCGTCGACCCCGAGCGGGAAGCGGCGGGCCGCGTAGGAGTGCACGAAGTAGAAGCGTTCGTCGGCGATCCCGTCGAACAGCACCGAGCCGTCGGGCACGTCGACCGTGTCCCAGCCCATGTGCGGGACCACGGGCGCCTCGAGGCGGTCGACGATCCCGGGCCACTCACCGAGCCCCTCCGTGAGGGTGCCGTGCTCGTCCCCCTCGTCGAACATGACCTGCATGCCGACGCAGATCCCCAGCACCGGGCGCCCGCCCGCGAGGCGGCGCTCGACGATCTGGTCGCCGCGCACGGCCTTGAGGCCGGCCATGACCGCGGCGAACGCCCCGACGCCGGGGACGACCAGGCCATCGGCCTCCGACGCGCGCGCACGGTCCGCGGTGAGCTCGACCCGGGCACCCACGCGCTCGAGGGCGCGGACCGCCGAGCGGACGTTGCCGAAACCGTAGTCGAGGACGACGACCGAGGGCCCCTCGCTCACTTCTTGCGCGCCTTGCGAGCCGAGGCCGTGAGCAGTCGCATGGCCTTCCAGCGCGAGATCCCCGAGCTGGGCACGACGCCCGCGAGGTCCGCGACGGTCGTCTGCCCCGTCACGAGGTCCTCGAGCTCCTCGGGGGCACCGCCCAGCACGAGGCCGGGGGCGAGCACGTCGCCCTCGACCCCGCCCTCCCAGCGGACCGCGGTGATCTGCTCGCCGCGACGCGTGAGGAGGATGAGGGGGACGCCCTTGACGAGGGTCGAGATCGCGGCCGCGGCACGCTGGGGGGCGTCGCCCGACCGGTCCCGCAGGACGGCGAGCGCACCGATGCCGGTGGGCACGGCGTCGACCTCGACCTGCGCGATCGAGCACGCCGCGGCGAGGGGCTCGGCGCCCGCGATCTGGGTCACGAGGACCGCGACCTCGGGGTCGGAGGAAGGAGTGAGGAGGCTCGAGATGTCGTCCGGGATCTCCAGGTCCAGCTCGGGCTCGTTCGGGTTCTGCGGGGTGGTCATGTCGTCCGTCTCGGTCGTCCGCGGGTCGTGGTCGCGGGGTTCGGGGGCCGTGGCCGGCTCGTGGCCGCCCTCGGTCCCGTCGGGCTGTGCAGGGAGCGTGGGCTCGGGGCTCACAGGGCGCCCTTGGTCGAGGGGATGCCGTCGACCCGGGCGTCGGGGGCCACCGCGAAGCGCAGGGCGCGCGCGAGGGCCTTGAACTGCGCCTCCACGATGTGGTGCGGGTCGCGGCCCGAGAGCACGCGCACGTGGATGCAGATCGCCGCGTGGTGCGCGATCGACTCGAGCACGTGGCGCGTGAGCGACCCCGTGAAGTGCCCACCGATCAGGTGGTACTCCTGCCCTGCGGGCTCACCCTCGTGCACCAGGTACGGGCGGCCCGACACGTCCACGACCGCGAGCGCGAGCGCCTCGTCGAGCGGGACCATGGCGTCGCCGAAGCGCGAGATCCCCGCCTTGTCGCCCAGCGCGATCCTGAGCGCCTCGCCGATGGTGATCGCGACGTCCTCGACCGTGTGGTGCGCGTCGATGTGCGTGTCGCCCGTGGCCCGGACCGTGAGGTCGATGAGCGAGTGCTTGCCGAGGGCCGTCAGCATGTGGTCGTAGAACGGGACGGTCGTCGAGATGTCCGTCTTCCCGGTCCCGTCGAGGTCCAGCTCGACGAGCACGCTCGACTCCGACGTCGCGCGCTCGATGCGCGCGGTGCGCTTCACAGTCCTGCCACCTCCACCAGGGCGTCCTTGAACGCCGTCATCTCCTGCGGGGTGCCGATCGACACCCGCAGCCATCCGTCGGGACCAGTCTCCCGGATGAGGACGCCCCGATCCAACAGGCCCTGCCAGACCGCGTGCCGGTCCGGGAAGGTGCCGAACAGGACGAAGTTCGCGTCGGAGTCCGCGACCTGCAGGGGCTCGCCCCCCAGGGCCGCCGGACGCTGGGCCCGCAGCCACGCGACCGTGGCGTCGCGCTCGGCGCGCAGGGCGTCGACCTGGGCCAGGAGGGACGCCGAGTGCTTGAGGGCCGCGCGCGCGACGGCCTGGGTCGCGGCGGACAGGTGGTACGGCAGCCGGACCACCCGCAGCGCGTCGACGAGCGTGGTCGACGCGGCGAGGTAGCCCACGCGCGCCCCGGCCAGCGCGAACGCCTTGGACATGGTGCGCGAGACCGCGAGGTTCGGGTAGCGCTCGAGCAGCTCGAGCGCCGAGGGGACGCCCGCGCGGCGGAACTCGCCGTACGCCTCGTCGACCACGACGACGGCCGACGTGCCGGGCTCGGCGCCGCGGGGCGTGACCGCGAGCGCGGCCTCGCACACGGCCTCGACGACGTCGCGCGTGAGGGCCGTGCCGGTCGGGTTGTTCGGGCTGGCCAGGAGGATCACGGACGGGGCGTGCTCGGCGATCGCCGCGCGGGCCGCGTCCGGGTCAAGCGTGAAGTCCGTCTCGCGCCGGCCGGTGACCCAGGCGGTCGAGGTGTCTCGCGCGTACTCGGGGTACATCGAGTAGGTGGGAGCGAAGGACAGGGCCGTGCGCCCCGGTCCGCCGAACGCCTGGAGCAGGTGCAGCATGACCTCGTTGGAGCCGTTCGCGGCCCAGACCTGCTCGGGGGCCACGCGCACGCCCGACTCGCCCGCGAGGTAGTCGGCCAGGTCCTGGCGCAACCCCGGGAAGTCGCGGTCCGGGTAGCGGTTGAGGGTCGCGGCCGCGGCCGCGACGTCCGCGGCGATGGTCGCGACGACCTCGGGAGAGGGCGCGTAGGGGTTCTCGTTGACGTTGAGCAGCACGGGCACGTCGAGCTGCGGCGCCCCGTACGGCTCGATCCCCGCGTGCTCGGCCCGCACCGGCAGGTGCACCTCCGGCGCGGCGTGCGCGCGGGGCTGCGAGAAGGAGGCACCCGCCTGGGGTGCGCCGTCCGGGGACTCGAGGAGTGGAGTGGTCACCAGGACAGTCTACGAACCGTGCGTGGACGAGGGGTGAACGTCCGGCAGGCGGGCGGTGCGCCCGGGCCGGGCAGGCTGGTCGGTCCGGTCGGTCCGGTCGGTCCGGTCATGTTCCCGGTTGCGCGGTTCAGGCGGTGACGACGTCGCTGCCGCTGACCGTGACGGCCAGGCGCGGCAGCGGGGTGGGCGCCGGCCCGGCGAGCACGTCCCCGGTCGACAGGTCGAAGCGGGACCCGTGGCACGGGCAGTCGAGCTCGCCGTCCCCGGGGGCGACCGTGCACCCCTGGTGCGTGCAGATCGCGCTGAACGCCTCGAAGGTCCCCTCCTCGGGCTGGGTCACGAGGTAGGGCGCGCCGTCCACCTGGACCGAGACCGCTCCCCCGACGGGCACGTCGCCCGTGGGCGTGACGACCGTGCCCGACGGCGCCGCGCTCGTCGCGCTCGACCCTCCGGTCCCGCCCGGGGTCCCCGCGCCCCCGCCGCCGCCCGAGCACGCGGCGACCACCAGGGCCCCCGCTCCGGCACCGGCGGACACGAGGAGCGAGCGGCGTGAGAGAGGCTGGGCCGCGCGGCGGGCGAGCTGCTCGGTCGCGGGTTCGGGGGGCGACGCCGGGCCGGGCTCCGCGGGCGGGCGAGGGGTGGCCCGCGTGGTCGAGGTCTCCATGGTCACCCTTCGCCGTGCGTCCGGGGTCGATCGGTCCTTCAATTGAAGCACCGGGACCGACGCGACGCGCGAGCGCGGGGGCTCGGTCCGGCGCCCGCCGCGCGCGACCTCCGGGACCCTTCGCCCTCCCGCGCCCGACCGCTCGGAGCCCCCCATGGACGCGTCCGGACCTCCTCCCACCGCCGGGTCGACGCCCGGCCGCTCTCCGGCGTCGGGCACCCCTCCCACCCCGCCCCCGCTGCCGCGCGGGGCGTGGCTGCTGCGCGGCGTGACCGCCGCGGGGCTCCTGCTCTCGGCCGACGTGCACCTGTTCCTGTACGTCCAGGGCTACCGGGACATCGAGGTCGTGGGGCCGCTGTTCCTGCTCAACGCGGTCGCGGGCTTCGCGCTCGGGCTGCTCGTCCTGGTGTGGCGCCACTGGCTGCCGCTGCTGGGGGCGGTCGGGTTCTCCGTCGCGACGCTGGGGGCCTTCTACCTCTCGACCACGGTCGGCTTCTTCGCGGTCGAGGAGACGCTCGGCGGGGTCCAGCAGGTCACGGCTGCGGTGAGCGAGTGGGTCGCGCTCGTCGGGGCGCTGCTCGCGCTCGTGGTCGAGCGACGCAGGTCGTCCGGGCGCTCGCGAAAGGGCGCCTGACCTGCACCCGGAATGCTTGTGATAGTTTTCACAAAGCCTTCTCTCTTTCCGCCCCGTCCCCACCGAGCCCTCCGACGCAGTCTCGGCTACGGTCGAAGAGCCGGACATCCTCGGACGCGCCGCGCGTCCCGTCGGCCCGTCGACCACGGGGCGACCCACCCCGGTGTCCGCTCCTGGAGGAGAGTCATGAGCACCATGAAGGCAGCCGTCGTCCACACGTTCGCCCAGCCGCTCACGATCGACGACGTCGAGGTCCCCACCCCCGGACCGCTCGAGGCGCTGGTCAAGGTCGACTACACGGGCGTGTGCCACACCGACCTGCACGCCGCCCACGGCGACTGGCCCGTCAAGCCCTCCCCGCCGTTCGTCCCGGGCCACGAGGGCGTCGGGACCGTCGTCGCCGTCGGCGACCAGGTCACGCGCGTCAAGGTCGGCGACAAGGTCGGCAACGCCTGGCTGTGGAGCGCGTGCGGCGAGTGCGAGTACTGCGAGACGGGCTGGGAGACCCTCTGCCCGCACCAGAAGAACGGCGGCTACTCGGTCGACGGCTCGTTCGGCCAGTACATGCTCGTCGACTCCCGCTACGCACCGATCATCCCGGACGGCGTCGAGGACTCGGCCGTCGGCCCCATCCTGTGCGCGGGCGTCACGGTCTACAAGGGCCTCAAGATGACCGACACCAAGCCTGGCGAGTGGGTCCTGATCTCCGGCATCGGCGGCCTGGGGCACATCGCCGTCCAGTACGCCGTCGCGATGGGCCGTCGCGTCGCGGCCGTGGACGTCGACGACGAGAAGCTCGCCCTGGCCCGCAAGCACGGTGCCGAGGTCACGGTCAACGCCGCCACCTCGGCCGACGCCGCGGCGGAGATCCAGGAGAAGACCGGGGGCGGCGTGCACGGCGCCCTCGTGACCGCGGTCAACGCCCACGCGTTCCCCCAGGCCGTCGGCGCGCTGCGCCGCGGCGGAACGGTCTCGCTCGTGGGCCTGCCCCCCGAGAAGTTCCCGCTCGACATCTTCACGACCGTCCTGTTCGGCCTCACGGTCCGCGGCTCGATCGTCGGGACCCGCAAGGACATGGCCGAGGCCCTGGACTTCTTCGCGCGCGGCAAGGTCACCCCGACCTACACCGTGCGGCCGCTGAGCGACATCAACGACATCTTCAGCGAGATGGAGCAGGGCAAGATCGACGGGCGCGTCGTCATGGACATGCACTCCTGACCGGCCCCCGAGCGGCCCGTGGCCGACCCCGAGGCCCGGTGCGAGCGACGGACTCCCGTCGGACGCACCGGGCCCGGCCTGTGCACGACCACGCGCTGTCCCACCCAGCGCCTACGATCGCTGGGTGACCTCGTTCCCTCGTGACCAGCGCGACCCGTACGCCGACCTCCCGCCCGACTTCGCGTCGGAGCCCCCCGCCGACCTGTACGACGAGCCCCCGGTCCCCGACGACGCGGGCCCCCGCACCCGGGCCGGGGCAGGGCGTGCACCGGCCCCCACCGCGCCGTCCCCGGCGGCGACGGGCGCCGCTCCCCCGCCGGACGCCGCGCCCGACGCCGCCGCGGCCGCCGACGCCGCCCGCCTCGCCAAGGTCGCCATGCTGCGCGGTCTGCTCGAGGGCAAGGACCTGCGCGAGGAGGCCGAGACCGCGCTGCGCAGGCTCGTCGGACGCGAGGACGCCGCGCTGCGCGACGACCAGTGGCTCGCGATCGAGGCCCTGGTCGCGTTCCGGCGCAGGGCGCTCGTGGTCCAGCGCACGGGGTGGGGCAAGTCGGCCGTGTACTTCGTCGCGACCTCGCTGCTGCGCTCGCGGGGCGCGGGCCCCACGGTCATCGTCTCGCCGCTCCTGGCCCTGATGCGCGACCAGATCTCCGCCGCCGCCCGCGCCGGGATCCGCGCCGTGACGATCAACTCCTCGAACATGACCGAGTGGGACGAGGTGCACGCAGCGATCGCCGCCGGCGAGGTCGACGTGCTGCTGTGCTCGCCCGAGCGGCTCAACAACCCCGGTTTCCGCGACGAGGTCCTGCCCCGCCTCGCGGCCGACGCGGGCCTCGTCGTGATCGACGAGGCGCACTGCATCTCCGACTGGGGACACGACTTCCGGCCCGACTACCGCCGCATCCGCACCCTGCTCGCGGACCTGCCCCCGGGCATCCCCGTGCTCGCCACGACCGCGACCGCGAACGAGCGCGTGACCGCGGACGTCGCGGAGCAGCTCGGTGTCACGGGCGCGGCGGTCGCCGCCGCGGCAGGCGGCGCGGCGGCCGCGGGGAGCCCGGGCGGCCCGCGCGAGGACGTGCTGGTGCTGCGCGGCGGTCTCGACCGCGAGTCGCTCCACCTGGCCGTCCTGAACCTGCCGGACCAGCCGAGCCGCATCGCGTGGCTCGCCGAGACCCTCCAGGACGTCGACGGCTCGGGGATCGTCTACTGCCTCACGGTCTCGGCCGCCGAGCAGGTCGCGAGCCAGCTCCGCGCGACGGGCCTCGCGGTGGCCGCCTACACGGGCCAGACCGACACGACCGAGCGCGAGCAGCTCGAGGCGGACCTCAAGGAGAACCGCGTCAAGGCCCTCGTCGCGACCTCGGCGCTGGGCATGGGCTTCGACAAGCCGGACCTCGCGTTCGTCGTGCACCTGGGCGCGCCGTCCTCGCCCATCGCGTACTACCAGCAGGTCGGGCGCGCGGGTCGTGGCGTCGACAGCGCGGTCGTGGTCCTGCTGCCGGGCGAGGAGGACCGCCGCATCTGGGAGTACTTCGGTTCGCTCGCGTTCCCCGCCGAGCGCCAGGTCCGCGAGACGCTCGCGGCCCTCGAGGCCGGGGGCGGCACGCAGTCGGTCGCCGCCCTCGAGACGCAGGTCGACCTCAAGCGCTCGCGCCTGGAGACCATGCTCAAGGTCCTCGACGTCGACGGCGCGGTGCGCCGCGTCAAGGGAGGCTGGATCTCGACCGGCGAGCCCTGGGAGTACGACGCCGACCGCTACGCGCGCGTCGAGCAGACCCGGCTCGCCGAGCAGAAGGCCATGCTCGACTACGAGGCGACGACGGGCTGCCGCATGGCGTTCCTGCGTGCGACGCTCGACGACCCCGAGCTCGAGCCCGGCTGGAGGTGCGGGCGCTGCGACCGGTGCGGCGGCGTGGACCTGCCCGCGGCCCCGGACGCCGAGGCCGTGTCCGCAGCCCGCGCGGACATGGACCGCCCGGGCGTCGAGGTCGTGGCCCGGCGCCAGTGGCCCACGGGCCTCGACCGCATGGGCCTCGACCTCAAGGGGCGCCTGTCCCCCGAGGAGCTCGCGTCCCCGGGACGCGCCGTCGCCCGCCTCGACGGGCTCGGCTGGTCAGGTCCGCTCCGCGAGCTCTTCGCGCCCGGCGTGCCCGACGGCGAGACACCTGTCGCGCTGCGCCGCGCGGCCGCGCGCGTGCTCGACGAGTGGGACGCGCTGTACGCGACGGCTCCCGCCGACGGCGAGGCCGACGGAGCCTCGCCCGCGGTGGAGGAGGGCACGGAGGCGGCACCCGAGCGACGGCTGCTGCTCGACGGCGTGGTGTCGGTCCGGTCCGCGACACGCCCCCACCTGGTCCAGCACCTGGCCGGTGGGCTCGCCCGCTACCTCGACCGCCCCTTCGTCGGGTCGGTCGGCCCCGTGCCCGGTCGGGAGCAGCCCGGCCGTCACGACGTGAACTCCGCCATGCGCCTGGCCGGGGTCGTCGAACGCCTGCAGCTCGAGCTGTCCGGCCCCGCCCAGGCAGGGCTCGCGGGACGGCGGATCCTCCTGGTCGACGACTACACCGACTCGGGCTGGACCCTGACGGTCGCCGCACGACTGCTGCGCCAGGCAGGTGCGGCCGCGGTCCACCCGTTCGTGCTCGGGGTGCGCTGACCCGGTCCACGACGCACGAGAGCGGGGCGGGACCGGGGACTCATCCCTGGTCCCGCCCCGCTCGTGCAGTCAGCGCGGCCTGCCTGCTACTGGAAGCGTGCCCTGATCGCCTCGCCGTGCGCGGGCAGGTCCTCGTCGTTGGCGACGGCCACGATCCGGTCCGCCAGCTCCTCGAGGGCGTCGGCCGTGTACTCGACGACCTGGACCGCGCGCAGGAAGCTGTGCACCCCCAGGCCGCTCGAGTAGTGGGCGCAGCCACCGGTCGGCAGGACGTGGTTGGACCCTGCCATGTAGTCGCCCAGCGGGACGGGCGAGTACGGGCCGACGAAGATCGCACCCGCGCTCTGGACCCGCTCGGCGAGCGCGGCGGCGTCGGCGGTCTGGATCTCGAGGTGCTCGGCGCCGTAGGCGTCCACGACGTCGAGCCCCTGCTCCAGGTCGTCGACCACGATGATCGCGGACTGCGGCCCGGACAGCGCCTGGGCCACGCGGGCCGCGTGCTTGGTCTCCGGCACCAGGTCGATCAGTCGGGCGTCGACCCTGGCCGCGAGCTCGACCGACGGCGTCACGAGGACCGCCGCGGCGTCCGGCGTGTGCTCGCCCTGGCTGATGAGGTCGAGCGCGACGTGCGTGGGGTCGGCGTCGCCGTCCGCGAGGATCGCGATCTCCGTGGGGCCGGCCTCGGAGTCGATCCCGACGACGCCCCGCACGAGCCGCTTGGCCGCGGCGACGTAGATGTTCCCCGGCCCCGTGATGACGTCCACGGGCTCGCACAGGTAGTCGCCGTCCTGCGGCTCGCTGCCCGCGGCCCCGTACGCGAACATGGCGATCGCCTGGGCGCCCCCGACCGCGTAGACCTCCTCGACGCCCAGCAGCGCGCACGCCGCGAGGATCGTGGGGTGCGGCAGGCCGTCGTTCTCGCGCTGCGGCGGCGAGGCCACCGCAAGCTCGCGCACCCCGGCCTCCTGCGCCGCGACGACGCTCATGATGACCGAGGACGGGTAGACCGCGATCCCGCCGGGCACGTACAGCCCCACGCGGCGGACCGGGATCCAGCGCTGTCGGACCTGTGCCCCGGGGCCCAGGTCGACCGCGAACGGCTGCGGGCGCTGGGCCGCGTGCACGGTCCGCACCCGGCGGATCGCCTCCTCGAGCCCCTCGCGCACGAGCGGGTCGAGCGACTCGAGCGCGGCGGTGAGGTGCTCGGCCGGGACCCGCAGGTGGACCGGACGGACGCCGTCGAACCGCTCGGAGAGGTCCCGCAGCGCCGAGGCGCCGTGCAGACGGACGTCGTGCAGGATCGGGGCGACCTTCTCCGCGGCGTCCTCGACGCCGATCTCCGGACGCGGCAGGATCTCCGTGAGCTCACGGGGAGACAGGGAACGACCACGCAGGTCGATGCGATTGATCACCGCCCCATCGTAGGCCGCACCCCGTGCAGGACTCCACGCGATTCAACAGGTGGTCGGTTCTCCGGCACGTGCCGGACGCGAGAGAATGGCCTCATGACCACGACACCCACGGTGGAGATCACCGACGACGTCATCCGCCTCGGCCAGTTCCTCAAGCTCGCGAGCCTCGTCGAGTCCGGCGCGCACGCCCGCGACCTCATCTCCGAGGGAGAGGTCAAGGTCAACGGCGAGGTCGACACCCGTCGCGGCCGCCAGCTCCACAAGGGCGACGTCGTGACGGTCGACGTCCCGACCGGGCAGATCGGTGCGGTCGTCGGCTGAGGCCCCCCGCACGGGCGGGTCCGCGCACCCGCGCGACGCGCCCGTGCGACCGGCGCGTCAGAACGCCATGTAGCTCGAGCTCATGACCTTGTCGGCGACGATCCGCAGGACCACGCGGCGCGGGTTGACACGCGGCTCCTTGTAGCGCTTGGTGTAGCGGCGCACGGCCTCGGCGACCTCGTCGGGGTCGCGGGAGACCGAGACGGTGCCCTCGAGCGTGATCCACCGCCCGCCCTCGACCTGGCAGACCGCCGCGCGCGGGTGCTCACCGGCGGGCGTGAGGCGCCCGGCGTTGAGCGCCTTGACCGACGTGTCGTTCGTGGTGATGCGCACGACCCCGGCCTCGGGGTCCCACGTGAAGCCCACCGGGACGACGTGCGGGCTGCCGTCCTCACGGAGGGTCGTCAGGGTCGCCAGGTGGCGCTCGGTCACGAACACGCGCTGCTCAGGGGTCAGGTGGATCACGTCGGCGAGTCTACGTCGGACCCGTGCCGACGAGGCTCGGCCCAGGACGGACCGGCCCGCGAGGACCGGGCCGTCCGGTGCCGAGCGTCCGGTCAGACCGTGAGGCAGGACGGACCGAGCAGCGCCTTGAGATCCCCGTACAGCGCGGGGCTCTTCGTCACCCGCAACGTGTCCTCGAGCCGCATGACCTTGGTCCGGCCGGGGCTCGTGAGCTTGAGGTGGACCTCGGTCACGCCCGGGTGCGTCGAGAGGATCTCGCGCAGCTTCTCGACCACGGGCTGGGTGCAGCGCGACTCGGGCAGGCTCACGAGCACGGGTGTGTCGGCGACCGCCGAGATGTCGGGGAGCGAGACCTCCATGGCCTGGAGCTGCATGGTCTCGTCACGGCGCCGCACGCGGCCGCGGAGCACCACGACCTGGTCCTCGGCGAGGATCGTCGAGTACGCCAGGTAGGTCTCGCCGAAGAACATGACCTCGACACCGCCCTCGAGGTCCTCGATCGTGACCGCCGCCCACGGGTTGCCGTTCTTGCTCATCTTGCGCTGGAGCGAGGTGATGAGCCCGGCGATCACGACGGTCGACCCGTCCGGGCGGGCCTCGTCGGCCATGAGCGCCGCGATCGAGGTGTCGGCCGCCCGCGTCAGGACGTGCTCGAGCCCCGACAGCGGGTGGTCGGACACGTACAGGCCCAGCATCTCGCGCTCGAACGCGAGGCGCTGCTTCTTGTCCCAGTCCGGGATGTCCGGCACGTCGACGCTGAAGGACATCGCGGGGTCCTCGCCCCCCAGGTCCGCGAAGAGGTCGAACTGGCCCTTGGCCTCCTCGCGCTTGACGCTGATGACCGAGTCCACGGCCTGCTCGTGGACCACGAGCAGCGCGCGTCGCGCGTGGTCGAGCGAGTCGAACGCCCCTGCCTTGATGAGCGACTCGATGGTGCGCTTGTTGCAGACCACCGCGGGCACCTTGTCGAGGAAGTCGGTGAAGGACGCGAACGTCCCCTTCTCCTCGCGCGTCGCGACGATCGCGTCCACGACGTTGGCGCCCACGTTGCGCACCGCGGTCAGGCCGAAGCGGATGTCCTTGCCGACGGCCGTGAAGTTGGCCGACGACGAGTTGACGTCCGGCGGGAGCACCGTGATGCCCATGCGACGGCACTCGTTGAGGTAGAGCGCCGACTTGTCCTTGTCGTCGCGCACGCTCGTGAGCAGCGCGGCCATGTACTCGGTCGGGTAGTTGGCCTTGAGGTACGCGGTCCAGTAGGAGACCACCCCGTACGCCGCGGAGTGCGCCTTGTTGAACGCGTAGTCGGAGAACGGCAGCAGGATGTCCCACAGCGTCTTGACCGCGGCCATGGAGAAGCCGCGCTCCTTCATGCCGTTCGAGAAGCCCTCGAACTGCTTGTCCAGCTCGGACTTCTTCTTCTTGCCCATCGCGCGGCGCAGGATGTCGGCCTGGCCGAGGGAGTACCCGGCGACCTTCTGCGCGATGGCCATGACCTGCTCCTGGTACACGATCAGGCCGTAGGTCGTGCCGAGGATCTCCGCGAGCGGCTCCTCGAGCTCGGGGTGGATGGGCGTGACCTCCTGCATCCCGTTCTTGCGCAGCGCGTAGTTGGTGTGCGAGTTGGCGCCCATGGGGCCCGGGCGGTACAGCGCGCCCACGGCCGAGATGTCCTCGAAGTTGTCGGGGCGCATGAGCTTGAGCAGGGTCCGCATGCCGCCGCCGTCGAGCTGGAACACGCCCAGGGTGTCGCCGCGGCCCAGGAGCTCGTACGTCTTGGGGTCGTCGAGCGTCAGGGTCTCGAGGACGACCGGGTCCTTGCCGTTCATCACGATGTTCTCGAGCGCGTCGTCGAGGATCGTGAGGTTGCGCAGGCCCAGGAAGTCCATCTTGATCAGGCCGAGGCCCTCGCAGGTGGGGTAGTCGAACTGCGTGATGACCGCGCCGTCCTGGAGGCGGCGCATGATCGGGATGATGTCGATGAGCGGCTCGCTCGACATGATGACGCCGGCCGCGTGCACGCCCCACTGGCGCTTCAGGCCCTCGATGCCCTTGGCGAGCTCGACGACGCGCTGCGCGTCGGGGTCCGCGGCGTGGATCTGCCGGAACTCGTCGGCCTCGTTGTACCGCTTGTCGTCGGGGTTGAAGATGCCCGTGAGGGAGATGTCCTTGCCCATGATCGCGGGCGGCATGGCCTTGGTGAGCTTCTCGCCCATCGCGAACGGGAAGCCCAGGAGGCGCGAGGAGTCCTTGAGCGCCTGCTTGGCCTTGATGGTGCCGTACGTCACGATCTGGGCGACGCGGTCCTCGCCGTACTTCTCGGTGACGTACCGGATGACCTCACCGCGACGACGCTCGTCGAAGTCGACGTCGAAGTCGGGCATGGACACGCGGTCCGGGTTGAGGAAGCGCTCGAAGATCAGGCCGTGCTGCAGCGGGTCGAGGTCCGTGATGCGCATGGCGTAGGCCGCCATGGAGCCCGCTCCGGAACCACGGCCCGGGCCCACGCGGATGCCGTTGTCCTTGGCCCAGTTGATGAAGTCGGCGACCACGAGGAAGTACCCCGGGAAGCCCATCTGGACGATGACCTGGGTCTCGTACTCGGCCTGCTTGCGCACGGCGTCCGAGATGCCGTCGGGGTAGCGGTAGTGCAGGCCCTTCTCGACCTCCTTGATGAACCAGGAGGTCTCGTCCTCGCCCGGGGGGCAGGGGTAGTTGGGCATGTAGTTGGCGGACGTGTCGAAGCTGACCTCGCACTGCTCGGCGATGAGCAGCGTGTTGTCGCAGGCCTCGGGCAGCTCTTTCCAGATGTGCCGCATCTCGGCGGCGGACTTCACGTAGTAGCCGTCGCCGTCGAACTTGAAGCGGTCGGGGTCCGCGAGCGTGGAGCCGGAGTTGATGCACAGCAGCGCCTCCTGGGAGTGGCTGTCCTCCTTCTTCACGTAGTGCAGGTCGTTGGTCGCGACCAGGGGGGCGCCGATCGTCTCCGAGAGCCGCAGCAGGTCCTTGATGACCCGGCGTTCGATGTCGAGACCGTGGTCCATGAGCTCGACGTAGAAGTTCTCCTTGCCGAACACGTCCTGGAGCTCGCCGGCGGCCTGCACGGCCGCGTCCCACTGGCCGAGCCGCAGCTTGGTCTGGATCTCGCCCGACGGGCAGCCCGAGGACGCGATCATGCCCTTGCCGTAGCGCTCGAGCAGGTCGCGGTCCATGCGCGGCCACTTGCCCATCTGACCGTCGAGCGACGCGAGCGAGCTGGCCCGGAAGAGGTTGTGCAGGCCCTCGTTGTTGCGGGCCCACATCGTCAGGTGCGTGTACGCACCGCGGGCCGAGACGTCGTCGGACTCCTGGCCCTTCTCGCCGAACCGCACGCGCGTCTGGTCGAACCGGCTGGTGCCGGGCGTGACGTACGCCTCGACGCCGATGATGGGCTTGATGCCGGCCTGGGTCGCCTTGGACCAGAAGTCGAAGGCCCCGAAGATGTAGCCGTGGTCCGTGGTCGCGATGGCCTTCTGCCCCAGGCGCGCGGTCTCCTCGAAGAGGTCTCCGAGCCGCGCGGCACCGTCCAGCATCGAGTACTCGGTGTGGACGTGCAGGTGGACGAAGTCGTCGGACTTCTGGGTGCTTCCGGGGGCGACGGCAGACGGCATGCGTCGAGTCTAGATCGAGCCACCGACCCTCCCGGCGTGTCGGCTCTTGGTACCGGCGTGGGACTCGTCTCACGCGGACCGACGGCGCCGCTCCCCCTCGACGCGGACCTCGCCCGCGCGTCGCCAAGGGGTGGCTGCGCCCCGCTCAGTCGTCCGTGGTGAGCGTCCTGGCGGCGTCCCGGTGGTCGATGCCCGCGTCCGGGTACACGGGCCCGTACACCTCGTAGCCCAGGCGCTCGTAGAAGCCCGTGGCCTGGGTCTGCGCGCTGAGCTCGATCCGGACCGCGCCCGCCGCGGCGTGCTCGGCGACCGCGATCTCCTCGAGCGCACGCATCACGGCGGCTCCCGCGCCGCTCCCCCGCGCGTCGCGGGCCACCGCGACGCGTCCGACGTGCACCTCGCCCGGGTGGGCCGGGTCGGTCAGCAGCCGTCCCGTGCCCACGGCGCGTCCCGCGTCGTCCCGCACCAGGACGTGCGTGGTGCTGGGCGCGAAGTCGGCGTCGTCGATCTCCTCCGCGAGCGGCACCTGCTGCTCGTCCACGAAGACCTCGAGGCGCAGCGCGTGCGCCTCCGTGAGCTGCTCGGGCGTGGTGACCCGCTCGGTCGTCAGCACGTGCGTTCCTTCCGTCGGGCGGCACGGGCGGCGCGCCCGCCGCCGTCCCGCAGGTCCTCGACCGGCCGACCGGTCCTCAGGAGTACGCCCCGCGCACGACCTCGAGCGCGCGCGCCAGGTCCTCGGGGTACTCGCTCGTGACCTGCGTCCACTGCCCCGTCGCCGGGTGCTCGAACCCGAGCTGCACCGCGTGCAGCCACTGGCGAGTCAGCCCGACCTTCTTGGCCAGCACGGGATCCGCCCCGTACGTGAGGTCGCCCACGCACGGGTGGCGAAGGGCCGAGAAGTGCACCCGGATCTGGTGCGTGCGCCCGGTCTCGAGGTGGACCTCGACGAGCGAGGCCGCGGGGAGCATCTCGAGGACCTCGTAGTGGGTCACCGACGGCTTGCCCTCGGCCGTCACCGCGAACTTGTAGTCGGCCGAGGGGTGACGCCCGATGGGCGCGTCGATCGTGCCCGTCGTCGGCTCGGGGTGCCCCTGGACGAGCGCGTGGTAGACCTTCTCGACCGTGCGCTCCTTGAAGGCGCGCTTGAGCACCGAGTACGCGAGCTCGCTCTTGGCGACGACCATGAGACCCGAGGTCCCGACGTCGAGCCTGTGCACGATGCCCTGGCGCTCGGCCGCCCCGGACGTGGAGATGCGGTACCCCGCCGCGATCAGGGCGCCGACGACCGTCGGTCCCGTCCAGCCCGGCGAGGGGTGCGCCGCGACTCCGACGGGCTTGTCGATCACCACGACGTCGTCGTCGTCGTACACGATCTTCATGCCCGGTACGGGCTCGGCGACGATCTGCGGGGTCGACGCCTCGGGCTCGTCGGGGATCTCGACCTCGAGCCACGCCCCGGCGACCAGACGGTCGGACTTGCCGACCTCGCGCCCGTCGACGCGCACGCCACCGGCGGCCGCGACCTCCGCGGCCCGCGTGCGGGACAGGCCGAGCAGCCGCGCGAGCGCGGCGTCGACGCGCTCGCCCGCCAGGCCGTCGGGCACGGGCAGAGAACGGACCTGGCCCATCAGGACTCCGTCCCGGTGGGCGGTGCGGTCGGGCTGGTCGTGCCGGGACCCTTCGGGTCCGGGTCGCCCGGTGCGACGTCAGGCGTCGCGTCCGACGGCGCGGCCTCCACCACGTCCTTGTCCGTGTCCGCGTGCCGCTGACCGTCGATGCCGATCCCCAGGATCGACAGGATCGCGATCATGACGGCCGCCGCGACGATCGCGATGTCCGCGACGTTGCCCACGAAGAAGCCCGCGTAGTCGATGAAGTCGACCACGTGGCCCTGACCGAAGCTCGGCTCCTTGAAGAGCCGGTCGATGAGGTTGCCGATCGCGCCGCCCAGGAGCAGGCCGAGCGCGACGGCCCAGCCGCGCGAGCCGATCCTGCGCGTGATCCGCAGGATGACCACGACGACACCGACCACGATGATGGTCAGCAGCCACGTGAACCCGGACCCGATCGAGAGGGCGGCCCCGTCGTTGTACAGCAGGCGCAGCTGGAGCAGCGTGCCGAGCACGGGTACGGGCGCCTGGTCGGCGAGGGTGGCCTCGGCCCAGTACTTGGAGGCCTGGTCGACCAGGATCACGAGGAGCGTGAGCCCGGCGACCCACGCCAGGAGGTGGCGACGGGGCGCGCCGGCGGACGGCGCGGCCGAGGAGGCCGCGGATCCCGTGCCTGCCCCGTCCGAGCGGTCGGCGGGCACGGGTGGCTGTGGCGAAGGTGTAGTGGACATCGGCCGCAAGTCTGCCATGCCCGGTCGCGCGGGAACGATCTCGCTCGGTCCCGCCCGACGCGGACGGCCGCCGTCCCCGTGGGGACGGCGGCCGTCGCGTGCTGCCGGTACGCCAGGTCAGCGGCGCTCCTCGCGCTGCTTCGCCTCGACCGAGAGGTTCGCCCGCGGGTAGGCCTGCAGGCGCGCCTTGCCGATCGGGAGACCCGTGGCCTCGCACGTCGCGTAGGTGCCGGCGGCGATGCGGTCGAGCGCGTGCTTGGTCTGCTCGAGCAGGTCACGCATGTTGTTGACGAGCGTGAGCTCCTGCTCGCGCTCGAGCGCGCTGGAACCGGAGTCGGCCTGGTCGTCGCCCGCTCCGTCACCCGAGTTGCGCAGCAGCTCGGAGAGCTCCTGGTCCGCCTCGGTGAGCTCGCGCTCGAGGCGCTCGCGCTCCTCCAGCAGGGTCGCTGCCTGCTCCTCCGCCTCCTTGAGCGTCCACGGCTCCTCGCCGTCACGCACGGGGAAGGACTTGACGTCGCGAGCTAGGTTCGGGAACTGCTGTCGTACGACCGCGCGCGTCGCGGTGCTGAGCTTGGTCATGTCGCCCCTCCGGTTCGAGTTGCGGTGAGAGTAGACGCCGCCCGCCGGTACGCACAACGCACCACGCCGGACGGGCCGGAGTGGTGCGTCGCGACGGACCGACGGACGGCGGACCCTGTGGCCCGCACGCCTGGTGGTCGTCTGCCAGGTGGCAGGTGGACTAGATACCCGTGCTCAGGTCGCTCGAGCGACCGGCGCCGGCGCTGCTGCGAGGGGGAAGCGCGCTCCCCCGGTTGTCGAGGTCCCCCATGAGGTTCTGCAGGTAGCTCTTGAGACGCGTGCGGTAGTCCCGCTCGAAGAGACGGAGCTCGTCGATCTTGCGCTCGAGGAGCGAACGCTCCTGCTCGAGCTGCGAGAGCGTGCGGTGCGAGGTCTCCTCGGCCTCCTGCACGATCCGGGTGCCCTCCTCCTTCGCTTCCGCGATGAGGCGGTCGCCCTCCTGCTGGCCCGAGCGCACGTAGTCGTCGTGCAGCTTCTGCGCGAGCTGGAGCATGCCCGTGGCGGACTCCGGCTCGGCGTTCAGCTTGCCGGTGACCGCGGCCGAGATCGGCGCGACGGGAGCGGGCTCCGGGGTGGCGGGCACGTCGACCACGGCAGGCTTGGACGGCGCCGAGGCGTCGGCCCGGCTGAGCTCGGCGACACGTCGCTCCGCTGCGGCCAGCTTGGTCTTGAGGTCGTCGTTCTCCTCCTGCACGGAGTTGAGCGTCCTCACCACCTCGTCCAGGAAGTCATCGACCTCTTCGACGTCGTATCCCTCGCGGAACTTCGTCGCGGAGAACTTCTTGTTCAGGATGTCCTCTGCTGTCAGCAGTGCCATCGTCTCACCTCAATGCGTTTGCGCCGTCAGACCGGGCGATCTCGAGATCGCCACGGTCCAAAGTAGCGGAGTTTGTCAGCGGAAGCGGACTCCGACCGGGGCCCCAGCGGGGAGCACCGGCGACGAGCACGCCGTGTTGTCGGGTTTCTACCTGTTTATCGAGCCGAAGATCTGTGCAGCGAACGAGACTGCGAGAAAGAGCACGATGAAGCCGAGGTCGATCCGCACCTGACCGAGGGTCAGAGGCGGGATCACCTTGCGCAGTGCGCGCAGCGGCGGGTCGGTCAGGGTGTAGATGGTCTCCGCGAGCACGAGCATCACGCCCCGCGGGCGCCAGTCGCGTGCGAAGACCTGCACCCAGTCGAAGACCACGCGGCCGATGAGCACGATCAGGTAGAGACCGAGGACGAATGCCAGCAGATCGAAGACGAAATTCACAGGGTCAACTGTGCCAGAGTCCGCGGTCAGCTCTGGTTGAAGAAGCCGGCCCGGTTCACAGGAGGCTCGGGTGCCTGCTCCTCACCGGTGATCTCGACGTGCTCGGGCGAGAGCAGGAAGACCTTGTTGGTCACCCGCTCGATGGCGCCGTGCAGGCCGAAGATGAGCCCGGCGGAGAAGTCGACCAGGCGCTTGGCGTCCGCGTCGTCCATGTCGGAGAGGTTCATGATGACCGGCGTGCCGCCGCGGAAGGCCTCCCCGATGACGCGCGCGTCGTTGTAGGAGCGCGGGTGCACGGTCGTGATCCGGCGGAGCTCGGCTGCTGACATGCTGGTCTGGGGTACCTCTCGTGGGGCGACCGTCCTGTGCAACGGGGTCACCTGAGCCTGGTAGTCGGTCGGCACGTCGGCCCCCAAGTCGTCGTACTCGTCGATGAACTCTTCCTGCTCGCCCTCGCCTCGATCATCAGCGAGGCCCAGGTAAAGCATGGTCTTGCGAAGTGCTCCGGCCATCGCCCTCTCTCCGTCCTCATGTCGACTGCTGGTTCCGTGCTTTGCACGCTAACCCAGCCCCGGACACGCGCGGGATGCGACACGCCCAGGAGGCGAGAACGAGCACCGGGGTGAGAAACGGCTCGCCGCGCCCCGTCCGCCCGTCACCCGAGTGCGACGACTCCCGCGAACCGGCCCGTGACCAGGCCCTGGGCGCTCGCTCGACGGTGCGAGCAGAAGCGCTCGTCCTCCAGGGTGCAGATCCCCGTGACGACGACCTGCTCCACCCCCCCGGCGCGCAGCTCTGCGACGACCCCCGCGGGCAGGTCGAGCGCGGGGGTGCCCCAGCTCGTGGTCGACGCCGTGCCGGGACGCGCCGCGTCGACCTCGTCGCGCATCCGGGCGGGCACCTCGTAGCAGCGGCCGCACGCGGACGGCCCGACGACGGCGCGCACCCGGTCGGCGCGCGCGCCACAGCCCAGGAGCGCCTCGAGCGCCGCACCGACGACCCCCTCGACCAGCCCCTGCCGACCGGCATGCGCGACACCGACGACCCTCGCCTCGGGGTCCGCGAGCAGGACGGGCACGCAGTCCGCGACCAGGACGCCCAGCCCGAGGCCCGGCTCGGCCGTCACGAGCGCGTCGTACTCGCCGCACGTGTCGGCGCCCACCGCCCGCTCGCTCCGCGCCACCCGGTCCTCCCCGGACAGCACGCGCACCCCCGCACCGTGCACCTGCGTCGCGAAGACGAGCGGCGCGCCGAGCCACCTGCCGACGGACTCGCGGTGGGCGAGGACGCGCTCGGGTGCGTCGCCGACGCCCAGCCCGAGGTTGAGCCCCGACCAGGGGGCCGGGGACGAACCGCCGGCAGCGCCCGTGAACGCAGCACGCACCCCCGGACCGAGGTCGACCTCGAGAACCGGGGGTGCGGGCAGTGCAGGATCGAGCACGGGGCTACTTGAGGAAGTCGGGGACGTCGAGGTCCTCGATCTTGCGGCGGACGGGCTCCTCGTCGTAGAGACGCGGGACCTCGACCTGGGCCGACCGCTCCGCCGCGACCTGCTCGGCGTTGTGGTTCTCCTCGGTCGGGACGACGCTGAAGGTCGGGATGGGCGCGTAGCCCGCCGAGACCGTCGCGGCGCCGCCACCGAAGGTGACCGGCACGTCGTCGGGCTCCGAGGCGATCGGGACGAGCGGACGCGGGAGCGTGTGGCTGCCCGTCGTGGCCGGGACCGCAGCGGGCGGCGCGGGCGCGGCCGGGACCGCGGGAGCACCCGCGACCTGACCCAGCGCGCGGGCGTCCTTGCGGACCTGGGGCGTGCCGCCGTCGAACCCGGCCGCGATCACGGTCACGCGGACCTCGTCGCCGAGGGCGTCGTCGATCACGGCACCGAAGATGATGTTCGCCTCGGTGTGCGCGGCCTCGTGGACCAGCCGTGCCGCCTCGTTGATCTCGAAGAGCCCGAGGTCGGATCCACCCTGGATCGAGAGCAGCACACCGTGCGCACCGTCGATGCTGGCCTCGAGCAGCGGCGAGGAGATCGCGAGCTCGGCCGCCTGGACGGCCCGGTCCTCGCCCCGTGCGGAGCCGATGCCCATGAGCGCGCTGCCCGCGCCCTGCATGACGGACTTCACGTCGGCGAAGTCGAGGTTGATGAGACCCGGCGTCGTGATGAGGTCGGTGATGCCCTGGACACCCGAGAGCAGGACCTGGTCGGCCGAGTGGAACGCGTCGAGGGCCGACACGTTGCGGTCGGACATCGACAGGAGCCGGTCGTTCGGGATGACGATCAGGGTGTCGACCTCGTTGCGCAGGGCCTCGATCCCCTGGTCGGCCTGGACCGACCGACGGCGTCCCTCGAACGTGAAGGGGCGCGTGACGACACCGACGGTCAGCGCACCCAACGACCGGGCGATGCGTGCGACCACGGGCGCGCCACCGGTCCCGGTGCCACCGCCCTCGCCCGCCGTGACGAAGACCATGTCGGCGCCCCGCAGGACGTCCTCGATCTCCTCGGCGTGGTCCTCGGCGGCCTTCTTGCCGACCTCCGGGTCCGCGCCGGCACCGAGCCCGCGCGTGAGCTCGCGCCCGACGTCGAGCTTGACGTCGGCGTCGGACATCAGCAACGCCTGCGCGTCGGTGTTGATGGCGATGAACTCGACGCCCTTGAGACCGACCTCGATCATCCGGTTGACGGCGTTCACGCCACCACCGCCGATGCCGACCACCTTGATCACTGCTAGGTAGTTCTGCGGAGTTGCCACGTCAATGCCTCTCGATCCTGTAGCCCTCAACCTTCACCCTCAACTAGAGGGTTATAGTTATGTCAGGTTGTGCTGTGTCGACGGTAGGTGCCCGCCCCTGCCGTATCAACGACCCGCCCGCGCGTGTCGGCGAAAACCTGTGCCATGGCCCACGTCACACCCTGCCGGGCGCGACCTGGACGCCTTCGAAGGCCCCGGACGCGCCCCGCGCGCACGTGCGCCTCACTGCGTGATCGGCATCGTGGGCGCCGACACGTCGAAGAGCCTCACGCCCTGGTTGTCGGGCAGCGCCCGCAGGGCCTGGAGCACCTTGACCTTGAGCGCCGCGTCCTCCTCGTTGCCCCACTCGACCACCGCGCCGTCACGCAACGTCATCTCGACCGCGTCCTGGGTCTGGGCCGTGACCTCCGCGACCTCGGCCCGCAGCTCGGGCGGCAGCACGTTGAGCACGATGCGGGCCGCCCGCAAGGACCGTGCCCCCTGCTCGTCGAGCGTCACGCCGATCTCCGGCAGCCCGTCCGGCACGGCATCGACCGTCGCCACCCGCACGCCGTCGCGGTCGAGCAGCGCGAAACGCCCCTCGTCCGGGACCGCGGCCACGGGCTCCCTCGACTCGAGGGTCACCGTCAGGCCGTCGGGCCAGGCCCGGAGGATCTGCACGTCACGCACACCGTTGAGCCCGAGGATCTCGTCGCGCAGGCCGATCGTGTCCACCCGGGGCAAGGGCACCCCCGCGGCCCCCGAGACGACCCCCTGGACCTGCGCGAGGTCGATCACCGTCCCCTCCCCCGTGATCGAGACCTTCGCCGGGTCCGTCCCGAGCACGGGAGAGAACATCACGACCCACACCCCCGCCACGACCACGGCCACGGCCGCGGACCAGGCCAGGATCCGGGTCCGGAGCCGGTGCCGACGCATCGCGGCCTTCTCCGCGAGCCGATCGGCCATCCCGGTCGAGACCACCCGGTCGACGGGTCGGGCCCCCCGACCCACGCCCTGCGGCCGGACGAGCGGCAGCGGCCCCGTCGACGACGGCTCGCGCGTCGCCCCCTGGGCCGGGCGGGCGTCGCCGGCCGGCACCAGCTCGCTCCCCCGGAGCACGAGCGGCTGCGTCGCGGTCTCGTCGTCAGCGACCGGGACCGGGGCGCGACCGGCTCTCGGCACAGCCCCGCCGCCGTCCGTCGCTCCCGACCGCTCCCCCGGACGACCGGACGCCCCCGGCCCCGGCCCCGGCTGAGCGGGACCGGCAGGACGGGCGGACGGCCGGGGGGCCGCCGGTCGAGGGCGCGACGGTGGGCGCATCAGTCCTCGGCCTCCCCGGTGGGCCCCGGGACGTCGCGCGCGGCGAGCTCCTCGAGGACCACCGCGCCGAGCTCGGTCACGTCACCGGCCCCCACCGTCAGCAGCAGGTCACCGGGACGCGCCACGGCGGCCAGCTCGCGCGCGGCGACGACCCGGTCCTCGACGCCCCTGGCCGCGCCCTCCGGCATCAGGTCCACGATCGTCCACGACCCCGTGCTCGGGTCGAGGTCCTCGCGGGCCGCGTAGACGCCCGTGACGACCACCTCGTCCGCGAGTGCCAGCGCGTCGGCGAACTCCTGCGCGAACGATCGCGTCCGCGAGTACAGGTGC
Source organism: Oerskovia sp. 140933 (assembly GCF_059651515.1). NCBI lineage: Bacteria > Bacillati > Actinomycetota > Actinomycetes > Micrococcales > Cellulomonadaceae > Oerskovia > Oerskovia sp. 140933. The sequence goes on along the minus strand of NZ_JAMXIO010000016.1, from coordinate 55,843 downwards.
GGCTGGAACAGGACCAGCACGCGTCCCCCGGCGGCCACGGGGCGTGCCGCGGTCAGCAGCGCCGCGACCTCGGTCGGGTGGTGCGCGTAGTCGTCGACGACCCGCACGCCCCCCGCCTCGCCCCGGGCCTCGAAACGTCGGCCGGTCCCCAGGAACTCGCCGACACCCGTCACCGCCTCCTCGACGCCCACACCCAGCAGGACCGCGGTCGCGACCGCTGCCGCCGCGTTGAGCGCGTTGTGCGCACCGGGGACCTGCAGGCGCAGGTCGAGCGTCCCGGCCCCGGGCAGGCCCTCCGGCGCACCGGTGGGCCCGTCCGGACCACCGGCCACGGTGAGGCGCGCGGCGACCCCCGCGACGCCGTCGGGCCGGACGTCCTGCAGGAGCACGTCGCTGCCCGGCGACGTGCCGTACGTGACGACCCTGCCGCCCGCCGCACGGTGCGCGTCCGCGAGGGCGCGCGCCCCCGGGTCGTCCTGGCACGCGACCAGCCAACCGCCCGGCGCGATGCGCCGCGCGAAGTCGACGAACGCCCGCTCGAACGCCTCGCGCGAACCGTAGTGGTCCAGGTGGTCGGGCTCGACGTTCAGCACGACCGCGATCGTCGGCGCGTAGTTGAGGAACGAACCGTCGGACTCGTCGGCCTCGGCGACCACGACGTCGCCGGAACCCAGGTGGCCCCCGGGGATCGCACCGTCGCTCGTGATGACCGAGCCGCCGATCGCGAACGACGGGTCCAGACCGGCCGCCCGCAGGGTCGTCGCGACCATGGCCGACGTCGTGGTCTTGCCGTGCGCACCCGCGACCGCGACCGACCGCCCCAGCGCCATGAGCGCGGCGAGCGCCTCCGAGCGGTGCAGCACGCGCAGGCCCGCGGCCCGCGCCGCGACCAGCTCCGGGTTGTCGGGTCGCACCGCGCTCGAGAGCACGAGCGTGTCCGCGCCCTCGACGTTGCCGGCGTCGTGCCCCACGTGGACCACGACGCCGTCGGCGCGCAGCGCCTCGACCACCGCGCTGTCCCTGGCGTCCGACCCCTGCACGCGCACGCCGCGCGCGGCGAGCAACCTGGCCACCACCGACATGCCCGCACCGCCGATCCCCACGAGGTGGACCGTGCCGAGCTCCTCGAGCGTCGGCGGCGTCGCGAGACCGTCCTGCTCCGTCATCGGACGACCCCCGCCGCCTTCTCGACCAGGTCCGCGACCCGGGCCGCCGCGTCCGGGAGCCCGGCCCGCGACGCGAGCGCCGCCATGGTGCGCAGCCGGTCCGGGTCCGTCACGAGCGCCGGCACGTTCGCGGCCACCCACTGCGAGGTGAACGCCTCGTCGTCGACCAGGATCCCGCCCCCCGCCCGTACCAGCGGGGCCGCGTTCAGCCGCTGCTCACCGTTCCCGATGGGCAGGGGGACGTACACCGCGGGGATCCCCAGCGCGGCGAGCTCGCTGACCGTCCCCGCCCCCGATCGGCAGACCACCAGGTCCGCGACCGCGTAGGCGAGGTGCATCTCCGACAGGTACTCGCGCACGTCGTAGCCGGGGAGCCCTGCCACGGCCGCCCGCACCGCGTCCGCCTTGCCCTTGCCCGTCAGGTGCAGCACCTGCGCACCGGTCGCGAGGACCTCGCGCGCCGCGCCCGACATCGCCTCGTTGAGGCTCTGCGCACCGAGCGACCCGCCCGTGACGACCACCGTGGGCCGTGCGGGGTCCAGGCCCAGCGACGACGCCGCGTTGGCCCGGACCGTCGGGCCGTCGACCCCGCGGTCGCGGACCAGGTCGGCGATCTCCCACCGCAGCGGCAGGCCCGTGACGACCCCGCCCTTGAGCGGCGTCCCCTCGAACGTGAGCGCGACGTACCTCGCCCACCGGGCACCCGCCCGGTTGGCGAGACCGGGCCGGGCATTCTGCTCGTGGATCACGATGGGCACGCCGCGGCGGTTCGCCGCGATGTACGCGGGCGTCGAGACGTACCCGCCGAACCCCACCACGACCTCCGCCCGGGTCTCGTCGATCACCGCACCCGCGGCGTCGACCGCCGCCTTGAGCTTGCCCGGCAGCGCGACCCACTCGCCGCTCGGACGCCGCGGCATCGGCACCTTGGGCACGAACCGCAGCGGGTAGCCGCGCGCGGGCACCAGGTCCGCCTCGAGGCCGCTCTCCGTCCCGAGCACGGTCACGACCGCCTCGGGGTTGCGTGCGCGCAGCTCGTCCGCGACCGCGAGGAGCGGGTTGACGTGCCCCGCCGTCCCGCCGCCTGCGAGCACCACCGAGCCGACTGAAGAGCTCACCACGTACCTGTCACCTGTCCTTGCTGTCGCTGATGTCCGTCCCGGAGAGGTCCGGGACCTGAGAGTAGCCGCGCCGGGCGCACCGGTCGTCCGCCCGCGGGGCGCGGGCCCGCGTGCCCGTCACCGGGTCTGGGGCCGGCGACGTCGTGGAAGGGCTCGCCGCCCCGTGTGCCCGACGACGGCGAGCGACCTGCGCACCACGCTCCCCCGCGCGCTGAGCGCCTCGCGGGCACCGGGCTCGTCCCGCGCGAACGAGATCACGACGCCCAGGGCCGCCATGGTCGTGATGAGGGCCGACCCGCCCGAGGAGACCAGCGGCAGCGGGACCCCGATCACGGGGACCAGCCCGATCACGACCCCGATGTTGATCAGGGCCTGGCCCACGATCCAGCAGGCGATGCCGGCGGTCGTGATCTTGACGAACGGGTCCGGGTGGCGACGGATGACACGGCTCATCGCGAGCCCCAGCACCGCGAACAGCGCGAGGACCAGGAGCGTGCCGAGCAGACCGAGCTCCTCGCCGATGACCCCGAAGATGAAGTCGTTGTGCGCCTCCGGCAGGTAGCTCCACTTCTCGCGGCTCGCGCCGAGCCCCACACCACCGAGCCCACCCGTCCCCAGGGCCCACAGGCCGTGGATCGTCTGGTAGCACTCGGTCGTCCCCGCGTTCGCGTCGGCCGTGTCGCACACCCCGGAGTACATGGCGAAGAAGCGGTTCATGCGGTTCGACCCTTCCTGGAGGGCCACGAACCCGATCCCGACGACCGCCGCCGACACGACCCCTGCCAGGGCCAGCAGCTTCCAGTCGACCCCGGCGACGAGGAACGCCCCCGCGACCAGGATCAGGAGGACGAGCATGGTCCCCAGGTCGTGCCCCGCCACGACCAGCCCCATCACGAGCAGGGCCCCTGGCACGGCCGGCACGATCGCGTGCTTCCACGAGCCCAGCAGTCGCTGCTTGCGCCCGAGGACCAGACCGAGCCAGACCGCGAGCGCGAGCTTTGCAGGCTCGGAGGGCTGGACCATGAACGACCCGAAGTTGAGCCAGTTGAGGTTTCCGCCCACCGCGTACCCGAGCGGGCTGAAGATCAGCGCCTGCAGCGCGACCGCGACCACGAGGAGGGGCCAGGCGGCGTGGCGGTAGAACCCGGGGGGCAACCTGCTCGCGACGAGCAGCACAGGCAGGCCCATGAGCGCGAACTGGGCCTGTGTCCAGAAGGCCTTGTACGGGGAGTTCCCGGCGGCGATCTCCGTGACCGCCGAGCTCGAGAGCACCATGACGAGGCCGATGATCGCGAGCAGCGTCGTCGCCCCGACCAGGAGGTAGTAGCTCGTCACGGCGCTGTTCCACTGGCCGAGCCAGTCGCGCTCCTCGACACCCGAGGTCTTGGTGCCCGCAGGACGACGGGTGCGCGGCTTCCTCGGGCCGGGGGTGGCGCCCTTGCGGGCACCGGGGATCCCGCCCGCAGCCGTGCTGGTCGGCCGCTTGCCCGACGCGCTCGTCGAGGCACCGGCAGCGCGCGGCGTGCCCGAGGACGGGCCGGCCGCAGGCTTCACGGACCGCGCCCGGGAGTCGTCCTGGGCGCCCTTCGTCCTCGCCGGGTTCCGAGGCGCCGTCCTGGCCGGACGGGCGTCCCCCTCGCCCCCCTGGCGAGCGGCCCCCGGCCGGGCGGCACCCGACGCAGGCTGCTTCGGCGTGGAGCGGCCCGCGGCCGAGCGGGACGCAGGCCCGCGCCCGCTCGTCGTCTGGGCCACCGGGCTACCTCTCGCGCTCGATCTCGGAGACGGTCAGGTCGCGCACGGCCCGGACGAAGGCCTCGCCGCGCGCGGCGTAGGACGCGAACTGGTCCATCGACGCGCACGCGGGCGCGAGCAGGACCGTGTCCCCGGGGGCGGCGAAGCCCTGGGCGCTGGAGACGGCTCGTTGCATCACCGTCCCAGTGTCACCGGGATCGACGCGGACCACGGGGACATCGGGTGCGTGTCGGGCCAGAGCACCCGCGAGAGGCTCAGGATCGGCACCGATCAGGACGACGGCACGCAGTCGCGAGGCGCGCGCGCGGACCAGCTCGTCGAACGTGGCCCCCTTGGCGAGTCCGCCCGCGACCCAGACCACGGTGCCCGCGGGGAACGCCCCCAGCGCCGCGGACGCGGCGTGCGCGTTGGTGGCCTTCGAGTCGTCGACGTACGAGACGTCGTCGATCGTCGCCACCCGCTGGATGCGGTGCTCCCCCGGGCTGAACGTCCGCAGGCCGTCCCGGACGGCACGCGCGTCGACCCCGTGCGCCCTGGCGAGCGCCGCGGCCGCGAGGGCGTTGGCGACCACGTGGACCGGCACCACCCCGTCGGGCCCGGCGAGGTGCGCGAGGTCCGCGAACGTCGCGAGCTCCTGGGCGGTGCGGTACCGTGCCGGGTCGTCGGGAGCGGTGTGGAACGCGCGGTCCACCAGGACGTCCTCGATCACGCCGAGCTGGGCCCGGGCGGGTGCACCGACCGTGAACCCGATCGCCCTCGCCCCCTCCTCGACGTCGGCCTCCCGGACGAGGTGCTCGGTCCGGGGGTCCGCGACGTTGTAGACGCACGCGACCTGCGCGCGCTCGTAGATCCGTCCCTTGTCGGCCGCGTAGGCCTCGAGCGAGCCGTGCCAGTCGAGGTGGTCGGGCGCGACGTTGAGGACCGCCGCGGCCTGGGCCGACATGCTGTGCGTGAAATGGAGCTGGAAGCTCGAGAGCTCGACCGCGAGCACGTCGAGGTCCGGGTCGAGGGCTGCGCTCACCACGGGGGTCCCGACGTTGCCCACGGCCGCGGCCCGCAGGCCCGCGGCCGAGAGGATCGACGTGAGCATCTCGACCGTGGTGGTCTTGCCGTTCGTCCCGGTGATCGCGAGCCACGGGGCGGACGAGCCGTCCGCCCGCACGGTCCGCAGCTGCCAGGCGAGCTCGACCTCGCTCCAGACGGGCACACCGGCCGCCTGCGCCGCGACCAGCAGGTCCGACGACGGCGCCCAGCCCGGCGACGCGACCACCAGGTCGATCGCCCCCAGGTCCACCTGGGACCCGTCCTGCAGGTCGGCGTCGGGGGCAGACCTGTCGACCGTGACGACCGCGGAGACCCTCGGCCTCAGAGCCTCGACGGCGGCCCGGCCCGAGACACCGAGACCGGCCACCAGGACCCGCGCCCGCTCCCACGGGACGGTCAGTGCGTGGGGCGCGACCGAGGCCGGGACCCCGCCCGACGAGGCGTCACCCTCAGCAGGGGTCGCGTCGGGCACTAGCTGACCACCCATTCCGCGTAGAAGATCCCCAGCCCCAGGCCTGCGAAGAGGCCGGCGATCAGCCAGAACCTGATGACGATCGTCACCTCGCCCCAGCCCGAGAGCTCGAAGTGGTGGTGCAGCGGCGCCATCTTGAAGACCCGCTTGCCGGTCATCTTGAAGTACCCGATCTGGATCACGTCGGACAGCACGATGATGACGAACAGGCCGCCGATGATGACCGCGAGGACCTCGGTGCGGGACAGGATCGTCAGACCGGCCAGCGCGCCGCCCAGTGCGAGCGAGCCCGTGTCGCCCATGAAGATCTTCGCGGGGCTCGCGTTCCACCACAGGAACCCGACGCACGCGCCCATGATCGCGGCCGCGACGATCGCCAGGTCCTGCGGGTCCCGGACCTCGTAGCAGCGGGGACCGGCGGCGTCGAGGATCTGGCAGCTCTGGTTGAGCTGCCAGATGCTCACCAGGATGTAGCTCCCGAACACGATCACGGACACGCCCGTGGCCAGGCCGTCGAGGCCGTCGGTGAGGTTGACCGCGTTCGACCACGCCGTGATCAGGAAGTTCGCCCACAGGACGAAGAGGATCAGCCCGACCGTCGCCCCGGCGAACGCGAGGTCGATGTTGGTGTCGCGCAGGAACGAGATGTGCGTCGAGGCGGGCGTCCGGAAGTTCTCGTTGGGGAACTGGAGCGCGAGGACCGCGAACGTGACGCCCACGACCCCCTGACCGATGATCTTCGCGCGCGGCGAGAGACCCAGGCTCCGCTGCTTGCGGATCTTGGTGAAGTCGTCGAAGAAGCCGACGAGCCCCAGCCCCGTCATGAGGAAGAGCACGAGGAGCGAGGACACGCTCGGCGTCCGCGGCGTGTCCGACACGATCGACGACACGACGTAGGACATGGCCCAGCCGACCAGGGTCGCGCCGATGATGACGACCCCGCCCATGGTGGGCGTGCCGCGCTTGGTGAAGTGCGCCGTCGGGCCGTCCTGACGGACGAACTGCCCGTAGTTGCGGTGGATCAGGAACTTGATGAACAACGGGGTGCCCAGGAGGGCCACGAGCAGCGAGACGCACGCGGAGACCAGGATCGCGATCATGCGCGCACCTCGCCCGCGAGCTCGTCGCCCAGGCGCCACAGGCCGGAGCCGTTCGAGGACTTCACCAGGACCACGTCGCCGGGCAGCAGCTCGTCGCGCAGCAGCGCGGACGCCGCCTCGACGTCCGGCACGAACCGAGTCTCATCACCCCAGGACCCCTCTTGGGTGGCGCCGTCGTGGATGCCGCCGGCGCCTTCACCGACCACGACGAGCAGCTTGATGTTCAATCGGACCACGAGACGACCGATCTCGTCGTGAGCGGCGCGCGAGTCGGGACCGAGCTCTCGCATCTCGCCCAGGACCGCGACCGAGCGGCGCTCGCGTCCCGCCATGACCGCGAGGGCCTTGAGCGCGGCGCGCATCGAGTCCGGGTTGGCGTTGTAGGAGTCGTCGATCACGGTGATGCCGTCGGCCCGCTGCGTGACCGCCATGCGGTGCGGGCTGATCGCGGTCGCCTCGTTCAGCCCGGCGGCGACGGCCTGCGGGTCGAGCCCGACCTGGATCGCGGCCGCGGCCGCGGCGAGCGCGTTGGAGATGTGGTGCTCGCCCACGAGGCGGAGCTGGACGGGGTGGGTCACGGGCTCCGCGCCCCGGACGCGCAGGTCGAACGACGCGCAGCCCGAACGGTCCATCCCGATGTTCTCGGCGCGCACGTCGGCCGCCGGGATGGTCCCGAACGTCACGACGGGCCCGGGCGCCACGTCGGCCATCGCGACGACCCTCAGGTCGTCGGCGTTGAGGACGGCAGTCCCCCCCGGGGCCAGGCCCGTGACGATCTCCGACTTGGCCGTCGCCACGGCCTCGATGCCACCGAACTCGCCCAGGTGGGCGCTGCCCACCGCGAGCACGACCGAGACGTCCGGGGGCGCGATCTGCGTCAGGTACGTCAGGTGCCCGATGCCGCTCGCCCCCATCTCCAGCACGAGGTAGCGGGTCGAGGCGTCCGCCTCGAGCACGGTCAGCGGCAGCCCGATCTCGTTGTTGAACGAGCCGCGCGGGACCACTGTGCGACCGTGCGGGGCGAGCAGCTGACCCAGGAGGTCCTTCGTGGTCGTCTTGCCCACGGAGCCCGTGATGCCCACGACCTGCACGTCACCCGCGGCGCGCAGGCGGCGCAGGACCTCGCGGGCCAGCGCACCGAGCGCGGCCTGCACGTCCTCGACGACGACGGCCGGCGCGTCGACCTCACGGGAGGCCAGCACGAGCGCCGCGCCGTTGCCCACGGCCACCGGCACGAAGTCGTGCCCGTCGACGTGCTCGCCGGGGAGCGCCACGAAGAGCGAACCCGCCTGCGCCTGCCGCGAGTCGACGACGACCGAGCCGGTCACCCTCACGTCCGGGTCGGCGACCAGCCGTCCACCGGTCGCTGCGGCGACCTCCGCCGCAGTCAGCTCGATCATTCTCCGTGCTCCTTCGTCGTCTCGTGGCGCGCGGCCAGTGCGGCCCGCGCCTCCACCCTGTCGTCCAGGGCATGGTCCACCCCGGCGATCTCCTGCCAGACCTCGTGGCCTCGGCCCGCGACCAGGACGGTGTCCTGCGCGTCGGCCTCCAGGATCGTGTCACGGATCGCGGTGGCCCTGGGGGCGATCTCGACCAGGGTCGCCGCGCGGGCCGGCCCGCCGTGCCGGACGCCGTCGACGGCCCCTGGCTCGACGCGCGCCGCGGCGGCCTGCTGCGCCGCCCTCGCCCCGGCGAGCACCTCGGCGCGGATCGCGGCCGGGTCCTCGCCGTGCGGGTCGTCGTCGGTGACGACGACGACGTCGGCCCCCTCGACCGCCACCGCCCCCATGCTGGGCCGCTTGCCCTTGTCCCGGTCGCCCGTCGCGCCGAAGACCACGACGAGCCGGCCCGTCGTCGTCGGGCGCAGTGCGGCCAGGGCCAGCGAGAGCGCGTCGGTGTTGTGCGCGAAGTCCACGACCACCCGCGGCGACGACCCCACGACCTCCATGCGACCGGGGACCTGGGTGCTCACGTCTCCCGCGGCCTCCAGCGCCACCTGCACGTCGCGCAGGTCCGCACCGGCCTCGAGGACCATGGTCAGCGCCAGGGCGGCGTTGGCCACGTTGAACCCGCCGGGCAGCGCGGTCGACGTGCGCAGCTCGCGTCCGTCGCGGTGGCGCAGGACGAAGCCGCTGCCGGTGCCCTCCGCGGCGTCCAGGGCCCGAACGTCCGACACGGTCCAGTCGGCGCCCTCGGTGGCGGCAGGAGCGTCGAGGTCGCCGCCCGTGCCGGTCGTGACCGCGAGGGTCGCGACCGGGATCGTCGCGACCTCCGCCAGGCGCCGGCCCCACGCGTCGTCCACGACGACCACACCGCGCCGCGCGTGCTGCGGCGTGAACAGGGCGGCCTTCGCGTCGAAGTACTCCTGCAGGTCCCCGTGGAAGTCGAGGTGGTCCTGGCTCAGGTTGGTGAAGCCCGCCACGTCGAACACGATGCCGTCGACCCGGTGCAGCGAGAGCGCGTGCGAGGACACCTCCATCGCGAGCGTGCCCACCCCGTCCTCGCGCATCGTGGCGAGCAGGGCCTGCAGGTCCGCGGCCTCGGGCGTCGTGAGGCGGCTGGGCAGCACGCGGTCGCCCGAGCGCATCTCGACCGTCCCGATCAGCCCGCCCTTCCAGCCGAGCGCGCGCAGGAGGTGGTCCAGCAGGTACGTCGTGGTCGTCTTGCCGTTGGTCCCCGTGACCGCGAAGGTCGTCAGCTGTGTCGCGGGCTCCCCGTAGACCCAGGCGGCGACGTGGCCCAGGACGCCCCGCGGGTCCTCGGTGACGAGGACCGGCACGCGGGGTGCGCCCGTCTCGGCCACGAGGCGCGCTCCCTGGGGGTCCGTCAGCACGGCGCGCGCGCCACGGCCGATCGCGTCGCGCGCGAACCTCGCGCCGTGCGTGCCGGCCCCGGGCAGGGCGACGAAGAGGTCTCCCTCGGTGACGACGCGGTTGTCCGAGGCCACCGACCAGATCTCGGTCGTCTCGAGGGCGTCCGCCCCCTGGCCCGTCCCCGTCCCGCGGGCGTCGACGTCGAGGCCGAAGGTGGTCACGAGGTCCCGCGCGGTGCGGTGCACGGACGTGGCAGGGCGAAGGCGGTCGATCGGGGATGTCACGAGTAGAACCTACCGTGCATCCTGCGCGCGCCCCGTCGGGGAGGACGCCCGGACCGGGTACTTCACGGGACCTTCACGCACGTCCTGGCGTGCGTGGGCACGCCCGCACGGCCCGTGCGGCGGGCGCCGCGAGACGGACCGGGAGAGCGGCTCGCGCAGCGCCCGGCCGCAGCCAGCACGGCCCGACGACGTCACGACCGTCCGGGGGCAGGTCACCACGTCGTCGGGTAGGGCTCCTCGACCCTCGAGCTCGGCGGGACGTTCATGTGCTGGAGCGTGAAGCCCATCACGTCCTTGAACACCGGGGCCGCGACGAGCCCCCCGAAGATGTTGGTCCGCGGGTTCTTGAGGAACACCGACACGGTGTACCGCGGGTCGTCGGCCGGGGCCACCCCGATGAACGAGGCCATGATGTCGGTGAGGCGCCCGTCCGCGCCGACCTCCTCCGCCGTGCCCGTCTTGCCGGCGACCCGGTAGCCGTCGATCGCCGCTGCGGCTCCCGACCCCTCCTCGACCACGGCCTCCATCATGTGCAGGACCTGGTCGGCCGTCGACTCCGAGACCACCTGGGTCGCCTCCCGGTCCGGCGCCGGGACGAAGACCCCGTCGGGCCCGGTCGTCCCCTTGAGGAGGGTGGGGGTCACCCGCTTGCCCCCGTTCGCGATCGTCGAGAACACGCTCGTCGCCTGGACCGCGTTCACGGCCAGCCCCTGGCCGAACAGGACCGCGTACTCGGTCCGCCCGTCCCACGAGGCGGCCGGGGCGAGGAGACCGGCCGACTCCCCCGGGAGCCCGAGCCCGGTCTTCGCGCCGAGCCCGAACGCCCGCAGGTAGTCCTCGCGCGTCTGCTTGGGCAGGTCTTGCCCGACCATGACCGTGCCCGTGTTGGAGGACTCCGCGAGGACGCCCGCGAGGGTCAGGTTCTCGAGGCCGTGGTAGTGCGAGTCACGGAAGGTCTCGCCGTTCGACGTGGTGTAGGTGTAGTCGACCTCGTACCGGCTCTCCGGGGAGGCCAGGCCCTCCTCGATCACGGCGGCCATCGTGATGACCTTGCCCGTCGAGCCGGGTGCGAACACGTCCTTGACGGCGCGGCTGCCGTCCGCGACCCGCGAGTCGCTGCGGTCGTTCGGGTCGATCGCCCCCGAGTCCGCGAGAGCCAGGATCTCCTGGGTGCGCACGTCCTGGACCACGGCGATCCCGTAGTCGGCCCCGGTCTCGGCCACGGCCTTGTCGATCGAGTCCTGCGCCTTCCACCCGATGTCGCGCACGAGGGTCAGGGCCACCGAGTCGCCGGGCACCGCCTCGACGCTCTGCTGGGTGCTGCCCGGGATGCGCACACCGCTCGCGCCGCCCGCCCGCTGGAAGCTCTCGCTGCCGGGGGTCCCCGTGAGGAGGTCGTCGTACGTCGCCTCGACCCCTCCGAGACCCTTGACCTGCTCGGTCGTGCCGTCGTCGGACTGCTGCGCACCGACGTAGCCCACGATGTTCCCCGCGGTGGTGCCCGCCGGGTAGGTCCGCTCGGTCGTGAGCTTGGTGCGGATGTAGGCGGAGACCCCGAGCGCGACGATCTGGCGCTGGACCTCCGGGACCACGTCCTTCTTGAGGATCACGTTGCGGTTGATCCGACCGTTGGTCCCGCTGAGCTGTGCCGCGAGCTCGGGGGCCGACCGGTCGAGGATGGGGGCGAGCAGCCTGGCGAGCGCCACCGCTCCTTCGCCCTCGACCTTCTTCCCGTCGATCGTGTGCCGCGACGACGGGACGAACTCGGGGATCGTCTTCTGGTCCGCCGACACGGTGTACCGGTCGATCGAGGTCGCCAGCACCACGCCGTCGGCGTCCGTGATGTCCCCGCGGTGCGCCATCGTGACGTGCGACTGCGTGCGGGCCCCCTCCGCGGCGAGCGCGAGGCTCGGTCCGATCACGACCTGGACGTAGACCAGGCGCACCGTGAAGGCCAGGAGGACCACCAGGGCGACCCCCATGAGCCATCGCTGGCGGCGCTCGGGGCGTCCGGGGGCGGGCAGCGCCGCAGCAGCAGGCCGCCCGACCGCCGTGCCCCGACCGCCGCCACCGGACCGCGCGACGCCCGCGCCACGCGTCCCCGCCGGGCCGCGCCCGGAAGCCGACGCCACGGGCCGGTCGGCGCGCTCGGTAGCCGTCGAGGACTGCCGACGAGCCGGGGTGGTGCGCGCCGACGCCCCGCCGGTGCGCCGGTCGGACGCAGCAGAGGCCCCCGACGACGCCCCCTTGCGGGACGGTGCCGGCGGGCGCGGCGGCGTACCGTCGCCCCGCCGACCCGTCCCCGGCGTCACGGGGTGCTCCCCGCCTCCGACGCCCCGACGACGGCGCCGTCCGACAGCCGCAGCATGGTCGGCGCCTCGGACTCGACCATGCCCAGCGCACGGGCGCGCTCGGGCAGGGACGTCGTGGCCGCCTGGATCTGCGACGTCAGTGCCTGCGTGTCCTGCTCGAGCACCCCCGCGGTCGTCCGGAGGTCCGACAGCTCGTACGAGCCCTTGGCCATGGTCGTGTTCAGCAGGAGCGCTCCCAGGAGTGCGGCGCCGAGGATCGACATGCACAGGACCAGGAACGGCACCCGCGACTGCACCTGGAGCGGCGCGCGGACCGCCTCGAGGCGCGGCCGCCCGGAGCGCTCACCGGCACCCCCGGGCAGCGCGGTGAGCGACGGCCTGCGGACAGGTGCCGAAGCGGTCGACGTCAGAGGCCGGGCAGCGGTCTGTCGTGAGCTCATGGCTTGTTCTCCCCTCGCGGGCGGTGGCGTAGGTGGTCGGGTGTCGGTCGAAGTCTCTCGGCGGCCCGCAGCCGCACGGAGGCCGACCGCGGATTGCGCTCGAGCTCCTCCGCAGGCGCCTCCTCGGCGCCACGGACGAGCAGCCGGAGGTAGGGCTTGTGGGTCTCCGGCTCGACCGGCAGCCCGGGAGGCGCGCTCGAGGTCGCCCCGCGCGCGAGCTCCCGCTTGACGATCCGGTCCTCGAGGGACTGGTAGGACTCGACGACGATCCGCCCCCCGACGGCGAGGGCCTCGACCGCTGCCGGGACAGCGCGCTCGAGGACCTCGAGCTCACCGTTGACCTCGATCCGCAGCGCCTGGAACGTGCGCTTGGCGGGGTTCCCCCCGGTCTTGCGGGTAGCCGCAGGGATGTTGGCCCGCACGAGGTCCACGAGGGGCGCGCTCCGTGTCCAGGGCTCGACCTCGCGCCGTCGGACGACGGCCCGTGCGATGCGCTGGGCGAAGCGCTCCTCGCCGTACTCCCGCAGGATCCGGGTCAGCTCGCGCTCGTCATAGGTGTTCAGGACGTCGGCGGCGGTCAGGCCCGTCGTCGTGTCCATGCGCATGTCGAGCGGGGCGTCCTGGGCGTACGAGAAGCCACGCTCCGACTCGTCGATCTGCAGCGAGGAGACGCCGAGGTCCATCAGGACGCCCTGGACGGACGGCAGCCCGAGACCCGCGATCACGTCGCCGATCTCGTCGTACACGGCGTGCACCGCCTGGAAGCGGTCGCCGAAGCGAGCGAGGCGCTGCGACGCGAGCGCGATGGCCTGGGGGTCGCGGTCGATGCCGACGACCCGGGCGGTGGGGACCTGCTCCAGCACGGCCTCGGTGTGGCCGCCCATCCCGAGCGTGCAGTCGACGAGCACCGAGCCGGGCTCGGCGAGAGCCGGGGCAAGGAGGTCCACGCACCGCTGGAGGAGGACCGGGACGTGGCGGTCCTCCGCTCCCGATCCTGACGTGCTGCGAGGTGTGGTCATGACGCCTCCTTCCTGTTCGGTCCTGTGGTGCTGCGGGGTCGATCCGGTGGTTCGGTTGCTGCGGGCCGTGCGTCCTGCGGGGGACGGCCCCGCCCGACCAGGTCTCCCTCCGCGACCGTTCTGGCACCGGGGAAGTGCGCCAGAGCGGGCGGGAGGAGGCCTCATCGTGCGGAGCCTCGTCACCTCGGCCGGTCGTGCTGCTCGTTGCTGCGTGCTGTGCGGTGGTCGTACGAGGTCCAGGGTCAGAAGCGCAGTGCGGGCAGCACCTCCTCGGCCGTGGAGGCGTACTCGGCCTCCTGCTCGGCGAGGTAGGTCTCCCACGCGGTGGCGTCCCAGATCTCGACGCGCGTGCCGGCGCCGATCACCGCGACGTCCCGGTCGAGCCCCGCGTAGGCCCGCAGCGGGGCCGGGATCGAGATCCTGCCCTGCTTGTCCGGGATCTCGTCGCTGGCCCCCGACAGGAAGACGCGGAGGTAGTCCCGCGCCTGCTTGCTCGTGACGGGTGCCTGCCGGATCTGGTCGTACATCCGGCGGAACTCGTCCATCGGCAGCAGGAAGAGGCAACGCTCCTGCCCCCGGGTCATGACCAGCCCCGAGGCGAGCTGTCCACGGAACTTCGCAGGCAGGATGAGTCGTCCCTTGTCGTCGAGCCGAGGGGTGAACGTCCCGAGGAGCAGGCTCGGAGAACCGCTGAACGACTCGTTCATCCGACTTCACCTCCCCGCCTGATCCCTCGCCCTCCACAGTACTCCACAAGCCTCCACCCGGCCTGGGATATCGCGTTCATTTCACCCCTCTTCGCGAAATCTCCGCAGGTCAGAGGGCATGGAGCGAAGTGGGGCGCCCGGCGGGCCCTCCCCCTCCTCGACGACGACTTCGCCCCGTACGCCCGGCTCGTCCCGGCGCGTGACGACCCCTCGAGCCGTTTCGGGATCCGGACGTGGAGGGTCGTGGGGAGAATGGTCAACTAGGCTCGACATTCCAGACGCCAGGCGTGACCCGACGGAGGTTCTCGTGCTCACCGACTACTCGACCGCGCCACGGCGCGACGGGATCGACCCCCTCGGCGAACTCGTCGAGGCGACCGCGCGGATCCGGACGAGGATCGAGTCGGTGATCTCCGGACGACCGGAGCTCGTGCACCTCACGGTGGCCGTCCTGCTGGCGGAGGGGCACCTCCTCCTCGAGGACGTCCCGGGAGTCGGCAAGACGACGCTCGCCAAGGCCCTGGCCCGGACGATCGACTGCCAGGTCGGGCGCATCCAGTTCACCCCGGACCTGCTGCCCAGCGACCTCACGGGCGTCAACATCTTCCGCACGGAGACCCACGACTTCGAGTTCCGCCCGGGACCCGTGTTCGCCAACATCGTCATCGGCGACGAGATCAACCGCGCCTCGCCCAAGACGCAGTCCGCCCTCCTCGAGTGCATGGAGGAGGGTCAGACGACGGTCGACGGGACGACGCACCGGCTCCCCCGCCCCTTCCTCGTCGTCGCGACCCAGAACCCGGTCGAGATGGAGGGCACCTACCCCCTGCCCGAGGCGCAGCGCGACCGGTTCATGGCCCGCCTCACGGTCGGGTACCCAGGTCTCGACGCCGAGCTCGAGATGCTCGACCGGCAGGAGTCGGACAACCCTCTCGAGCACATCACCCCCGTCGTGGACGGGGAGACGATCCTGCGTTTCGCGCAGCTCGTCCGCTCGGTCTACGCCTCCCCGGCCGTCAAGCACTACGTGCTCGCGCTCGTGACCGAGACCCGTGAGCACCCCGGCCTCAAGCTCGGTGCCTCCCCGCGCACCTCGCTCCAGCTGCTCCGCGCGGCCAAGTCGGTCGCCGCGATGGCCGGCCGCGACCACGTCCTGCCCGACGACGTCCAGCTCCTCGCGATCCCGGTCCTCGCGCACCGGCTGATCCCGTCCAACGAGTCCCGCCTCGCGGGCCACACGACCGAGCACGTGGTCCGCTCGATCGTCGAGCGGACCCCGATCCCGGCCCGTCCCGCGACAGAACGCCACTGACGTGCCTGGGCTCCGTACCGGACCCCGGATCCCCGGCAGGCTCTCGCAGGTCCGCCCCACCGTCCGGGGCACCGCCGTCCTCGCAGCGGGCCTCGTGCTCGTCGTCGCCGGCACGGTGCTCGGCCTGACGGACGTCGTGGGGCTCGGTGCCGCGGGCCTCCTCGTCGTGGCCGCCGCCTGGACCTGGATGCTGGCCCGTCGCATCGACCGCGGCCCGGGGGCCCTGCGGGTCTCCCGCCGGGTGGAGCCGGACCCCGCGGTCCGCGGAAGCCAGGTCACGACCCGGCTCCTCGTCTCCCCCGTCGCACCGACGGCCACCGCGCTCGGTCGGCTCTCGCGGCTCCAGATCAGCGAGCAGGCCGCGGGCGAGCTCTGCGAGCACGACGCGCTCCGCGCACAGGTCGTGTCCCACCCCGACCGGATCGCCGTCCGCTACCGGCTGCGCCCGGAGCACCGAGGCCGGTGGGCGCTCGGCCCCGTCCTCACGAGCCGGGTGGACCTGTTCGGCCTCGTCCGGGCCGTCCAACCCCTCGGCGAGGCCAGCACGGTCTCGGTGAGGCCCCGGACGACGGACCTGGAGGTGCGCGGGTCGCGGGCCTTCGGTGACCTCGCCCGGTCCGCGAGCGGAGCCCGCGCCTCGTCGAGCGACGACAGCGTCCTGCGGGACTACGTCGCGGGAGACGACCCACGGCGGGTGCACTGGGCCACCGCCGCCCGACGGGGCCAGCTCATGGTGCGGACCGACGAGAACGCCGGCATGCCTCCCGTGACCGTCCTCCTCGACCGGGGCACGTTGCCTCCTCCGGGCACGGACCGTGCCTCGAGCACGGCCCAGGACGGCGAGTGGGCGATCGAGGCCGCGGCGTCCGTCGCCGTCATGCTGCTCGCAGCGGGCCACCCGGTCCGGCTCGTCACGTCCTCCGCGGCTCCCGCGGTCGGCACCTTCCCGCAGGCGACCGGACGCCGCAGCGAACGCGCGGCCCAGCTCCTCGACGACACGATCGACCTCGAGGGGCACACGAGCCCGCGGGACGCCGAGCGCGCGCTCGCGACGACCGCGGACGCGCTGCGAGCATCGCGGCGCCCCGGTGAGCTCACGGTCGCCGTGCTCGCCCCCCTGGGCCCGCTCTCCACGTCCGCCGTCGCCCCCATGGCCGGCACCGGCGACCACTGGGCGCTCGTCGTCGCCCCGGGCCCGCTCCCGGACGCCGCGCTCGAGGACTCGTTGACCACTCTGCGTGCGGTCGGCTGGCACGCCGTGGCCGTCGACCCGCGGACGAGCACCATCTCCGCCGCCTGGAACCGACTCATGGAGGAGCGCCGGTGACCGCCACGTCCCCGCGGACGGACCACAAGGTCCAGCGAGACACCGTCCGACGCGTCGTCGCGACCTCGGTCCTCGTGACCGTCGCGACGCTCGCGTCCTTCCGTGCGCTCTCGTTGCTCATCGGCCCGGGCGACTGGACCCGGACGGGCACCTGGTTCGTCCTGGGCCTCGCCGTCGTGACCTGCGGGACACGCCTGCTGGTGGGCCGCGGGCAGGACGGACGACGCCGACGTCACGACGTCGGGTTCCGAGGACTCGTGCCGACCCTCGTGGGCCTGCTCGCGGGCTGCTGGGCGCTCCTCGCCGCGTTCGGGGGGCCGACGTCCCGCGGCGTCGACCTGGCGATCAGCAGCGCGAGCGTGGACCGGCTGCTCGCGCGCTTCACAGCCGGTCAGCGCCTGATCGTCGAGGAGGTCGCCCCGATCGACGCCTCGTTCCCCCTCGCCCTCATCGCGGTGGCCGGGACCGTGCTCGTCTTCCTCGTCACGGACCTCGTCGTGGGCGGGCTGCGCCTCCCCGCCGCCGCGGCGCTCCCGCTCCTGGCCCTGTGGCTCCCGCCGCTCGTCATCGAGGGCTCGGTCCCCCCGGTGGTCTTCGTCGTCACGGTCACCGCCCTGCTCCTGCTCGTCGCGGTCGACAACCCGCACCGCACACCCCGCCGCCAGGGCTCGCAGACGGCCCCTGTCCGCCCTGCGACGCACGGGGTGCGAGCCGCCGGGGTCCTGGCGTCGACAGCGACCATCGCCGTGCTCGCCCTCGTCGCGGGCACGGCAGCCGGCGCGATCCCTCAGGTCCTGCGCTCACCGTGGTCGTCCTTCTTCACCAGCGCAGGCCCGACCGTGCGCCTCGCGAGCGACCTCGACATGGAGCAGAACCTCGGCGCCCGGTCGGACGAGGTCGCCCTCACGTACGAGTTCCCCCAGGACACGGCCCTGGGCACCAGCAGCACCAGCATCGGTCCGCTGCGCATGTTCACGCTGACCGGCTTCGACGGTCGCGGCTGGCGCCGCGGAGACTCCGCGCAGGGCCCCCAGGTCGACCCCGACCAGGTCCTGTGGCCCGAGTCCCCCGCGACCTCGGGGGCGACCGCCCCCCGGACGGTCGACGTGACGCTCAGGACCCTGCGCGACGAAAAGCTCGTCCTGCCCACCGAGCCTCGGTCCGTCGACGTGGACGGCGAGTGGTTCTACGACGAGGCCCGTGACGAGGTGACCGGCAACACCGCGACGGCGCCCGGGATGACCTACTCGTTCGAGGTCTTCGCCCGAGACCTCACCGCCGGTGCGCTGAGGTCCAGCACGGGTGACGACCTGGACGACCCCCACCTCGTCGAGGTCCCCGACACGCCCTACCGGGACCGGATCCGTGCTCTCGCCGAGGAGATCACCGCAGGCACGACGAGCCGCTACGACGCGGGCGTCGCCCTGCAGTCGTTCTTCCGCGACGGCAGCAACTTCACGTACTCCACGACGGTGCCGGACGGTGAGACCGACGACACGGTCTGGAACTTCCTCCAGGACAGGGAGGGCTACTGCGTCCAGTTCGCCACCTCCATGACCATGATGGCCCGCACCCTGGGCATCCCGGCGCGCCTCGCGGTCGGATTCCTCCCCGGCGAACGGACGAGCCGCTCGGTCTACCAGGTGACGGGGAAGGACTCGCACGCCTGGCCTGAGCTCTACTTCCCGGGCCACGGCTGGGTCCGGTTCGAGCCGACCCCGGCGGTCCAGGCCGGCCCGGTGCCCTCCTGGGCCGACCCGCTCATCGGCACCCCGGGCAACGGGACCACGCCCGCGCCGGGCGACGTGCCGACGAACCTCGGCCGGCCGGAGGCGTCACCCGGGACCGTCCAGACGACCGCGCCGTCCGCCGGCGCGGGCCTCGGGGGCACCGACGAGCCGACGTCCGCAGGACGCGGCTGGGTGATGGGAGCGCTCGCGCTCGTCGTGGTCCTCGTCCTGTCAGCGCTGGGATGGGTCCTGGCCCGACGCCGCAGGTCCGTGGCACCGGAGCCCGACGTGGAGTCCACCTGGACGGACCTCGTCCAGGACCTCGACCGACTGGGTGTCCGCTGGCAGAGGTCGGTGACCCTGCGCAACGTTCCTGCCGCCGTGGCACGTCAGGTCGAGGAGAGGACCGGACGCCGCCTCTCCGACCCCACGACGGACGCCCTGGTCGCGCTGACCTCCGAGCTCGAGGCCCAGCGCTACGCGCGCAGCTGGTCGGCTTCCTCACCGACGCAGCTCGTCGCGTGGCGCGACGCGGTGGTCACCGGCGTGCGGGACGAGCTCAGCGACCGCCCTGCTCGCGCCGACGGTCCCACCGCTCTTCCAGTCGGTTGATGAAGCCCTGACGAGGCGCACCGCGCTTGGCGGGAGCCCTGGGCGGAGTCACCTTGCCGTCCTGGTCCACCACACCCACCGGCCCGGTCGCGGACTTGCGGGGCGCGGAGAACGCGAAGGCGACCCCGGCGAACATCACGACGAACCCGATGACCCCCAGGACGGGCGAGGCGGTCGCGGCGCCGAGGACCAGCAGCAGCAGGCCGCCGACCACTCCGATCCCTGCCGCGACGTAGCGCAACCCGGACTTGCGGGGGCTCGACTGAAGCGTCGTCGCCAACCGCGGATCATCCGAGGTCAGCGCTCTTTCCATCTGTTCCAGTACGCGCTGCTCGTACTCTGACAGAGGCATGGGCACCCCCGGTTCTCAGCGGTTGAATGTGTCCCCCTCAGGATAGTTCTACATCTGCCCCGGTGGTAGTCGAGCGTCGACGGGTGGACGCGGGTCCGATCGAATTCATCCCGAAACGGCCCCGGATCTGGTCCAGGGTGCGCTCCGCGGCTCTCTGGGCACCCGCGCCCTCCCGGACCGACTCCTCGAGGGTCGGCTGCTCGACCGCGTCCTCCCGGCGCTCGAGGCCCTCCGCGCGCACCCCGACGAGCCGGACCGGCAGACCGCGCCGGTCCACCCCGCGGACGAGCTCGAGAGCCACGGCGTGGATCTCCTGCGCGACGTCGGTCGGCGACGCGAGCGTCCGCGACCTGGTGAGCGTCCGGAAGTCCGAGGTCCGGACCTTGACCGAGACGGTGCGGGCGACGAACGACTGGCTGCGCAGCCGCGTCGCACAGCGGTCCGCGAGACCCAGCAGCGCCGACCCGATGACGGCAGGGTCGTAGAGGTCCTGCGCGAACGTCGTCTCGGCACCGATGCTCTGCTCGGTCCGTCCCGGGTCGACGGGACGCGGGTCCCTCCCCCAGGCGAGGTCGTGGAGGTGTGCGCCGGCAGCCTTTCCGACCGCGGCCTGCAACGTCGCGACGTCGGTGTCGGCGAGCTCGGCGACGGTCGAGATGCCCCAGCCGGCGAGGACCTTCTCCGTCCGTTCCCCGACGCCCCACAACGCACCCACGGGCAGCGTGCGCAGGAAGTCGACGGTCGCCGCCGCGGGGATCAGCAGCATGCCGTCCGGCTTGGCGTGCGTCGACGCGAGCTTGGCGACGAACTTGGTCGAGGCGATCCCCACCGAGCACGTGATGCCGACCTCCGCCCGGACCCTCGCCCGCAGGGCCTGCGCGATGAGCGTCGGCGCACCGAGCCTGCGACGTGCGCCGCTCACGTCGAGGAAGGCCTCGTCGATGCTGATCTGCTCGACCAGGGCCGTGATCTCGCGGACGATCTCCATGACCGCCCGCGACGCGTCCTGGTACGCCCCGTGGTCCGGGGGCACGACGACGGCCTGGGGGCACAGGCGTCGGGCGAGCGCCATGGGCATGGCCGAGTGGACGCCGAAGGCGCGGGCCTCGTACGTGGCCGCGAGGACGACGCTGCGCTCGGCACCGCCGACGATGACGGGGCGCCCCACGAGCTCCGGTCGGCGGGTGAGCTCGACCGAGGCGAAGAAGGCGTCCATGTCGACGTGCAGGATCGAGCAGCCCGTCTCGTCGTCCCCCCAGTCCCGGCGGGTCAGGACGGCCCGGGGCCCCCGGCTCACGGCAGACCCGGCACGAGACGGGTCACGAGGCCACGACCTGCAGCGACGGGTGGCGGACGAACCCGACGTCGGGGTCGACGAGCATGGCGACCTCGTCGCGGAAGTCCTCCGCGCAGGCCATGATCTCGTCCGCCCGCCGCGCCTCGACCGCGTCGAACCTCCCGGCGTCGACCGCCGCACGGGTCCGGGCCCCGCCCGCGAAGTACAGCGACCAGGGGGCCAGGCCTGGCTCGACGAGAGCGAGCATGTCCCAGACCGAGCGCGCCCGGGAGCGCGCCGGCGGTCTGCCCCGGAGAGCCACCACGGCCGCCGCGGCACGCAGCGCACCGAGGTGCGAGAGCACGAAGCGCTCCGCAGGATCAGCCGTGAGACCGGCCGCGACGAGCTCGGCGTCCGCGCGGGCCAGGAGGCGGGCGACGTCCGGGGCGACGATCCCCGCACCGGGGAGCGCTCTGTGCTGCGTGGTCATACGAACACCTCCGTCATCCATGATCGAACACCTGTTCGATCCTGTCAATCGCCCGGCGGGTCCGGTGGACGGGTCCCGTCGCTCGAGCCCCTACGGTTGACCCATGGGCCGCAAGACCACCCGACGCGCTCCGCGTCGTTCCTCAGCATCCTCCTCGCCACCCACAGAGCCGGCGCCGCCCGCTCGGCGGGGACGCACCGGGGCCCGGCAGCAGGGGGCCGGGACCACCCGGGACCTGCCGACCGAGGAGGTCCGCACCTCGACCGGCACCGCCCGCCTGGTCCCCGACCCGGACGGCAGCACAGGCGTCACCCTCCTCGTCAACGGGGTGCCGAGCTCGCACCTCGACCTGGCGGACCCGGGGCTGCTGACGTTCGAGTACATGCAGCAGATGGCAGCGGTGCTCGCGGCGCTTCCCCCCGGACCGTTGCGGGTCGTGCACCTGGGGGCCGCGGGCTGCACCCTCGCCCGGTACGTCGAGCACGAACGACCGGACTCCCGCCAGCTCGCGGTGGACCTGGACGCCGACCTCGTCGCGCGGGTGCGCGAGTGGTTCTCGCTCCCCCGCGCCCCCCGCCTGCGGCTCCGTGCGGGAGACGCCCGGGCAGAGCTCGCCACGCTGCCGGACGCGAGCGTCGACGTCGTCGTCCGTGACGTCTTCGCGGGCGACACGACCCCCGGGCACGTCACGACGGCGGGCTTCGTGGGCGACGTCCTGCGGGTCCTGCGGCCCGGTGGGGTGTACCTCGCGAACTGCGCCGACCGACCGCCGCTGGCCCTGGTCCGCGCGGAGCTCGCGACGGCGGTCGCCGCGCTCACCGACGACGGGCCCCGCGACCGGGACGCCTGGGGCGACGTCGGCCTGATCGCCGAGCCCGGGCAGCTCAAGGGGCGCCGCTACGGGAACCTGGTGCTGGTCGCGGTCCGTCGCCCGTCCGCCGCCTCGCCCGGCGCGGGCGACGACCCCGCCGAGGCCGGGCTCGACCTGGACGGAGCGACGCTCGCACGCACGCTGCGCAGCCTGCCGGTCCCGGCCACCCTGCTCACGGGACAGGAGGCCCGGCGGTTCGCCGGGACCGCGGCGCCGATCGAGGACCCGCCGCCACCCGCTGCGGCCGCGGACCCCGCCTCGTCGTCCCTGCCCGACGCCGCCGCGCCCCGAGGTGCTGCGGCGGACGGTCGCCACGCCGTCGGGCGGGAGGACGGCTGACAGCAGCACGGAGGCCGCACCCCCGGACGGGGGTACGGCCTCCGTCGCCGACCCGCGAGAGCCGGCGCACGATCAGGGAGATCAGAGCGGGCGGACGTTCTCCGCCTGCGGGCCCTTGGGACCCTGGGTGATCTCGAACTCGACCCGCTGAGCCTCTTCGAGCGACCGGTAGCCCTGGGCCTCGATCGCGGAGTAGTGGACGAAGACGTCGGCACCGCCGCCGTCCTGGGCGATGAACCCGTAGCCCTTCTCAGCGTTGAACCACTTCACAGAACCCTGCGCCATGCTGTTCCTCGTACCTTCTGTCCATGCGGGGACATCCGCGAACGGACCCTTCGCCCGTTCATCGAGCCACAGCCACGCGGACCCGCGACGCGCTCCGCGAGGTCCGGTCGTGGCGACCGCCGGCTGACTGGCACGACCCGGCGGACCGGGATCCTGCTGTGTCGACACCGGTTCACGCGAAGGCATGTCTCGAGCACGTCACTGCAACGAGACTTAGTTTTGCACGGTGAAGGTGAAGTTCGCCACGTCAGGCGCCGAGGAAATACCGTGATTCGTCCGCACAACCTCCGCACAACCTCCGCGCGGGGCCGTCACTCCCCCGTCTGCTGGGCAAGGAAGCGTTCGAACTCGGCCCCGAGCTCGTCAGCGGTCGGTATGGGCGCCGACTCCGCGAGCAGGCTCGTGCGCCCCACCGAACGGGCGAACGCGTCGTACTGCTCCTCGAGCGCACGCACGACCGCCGTGACCTCCTCGGACTCGGCCATCTGCCGCTCGACCTCGGCCACGGC
The DNA here is from genome assembly GCF_059651515.1 of Oerskovia sp. 140933. NCBI lineage: Bacteria > Bacillati > Actinomycetota > Actinomycetes > Micrococcales > Cellulomonadaceae > Oerskovia > Oerskovia sp. 140933. Next base: position 32,510 of record NZ_JAMXIO010000016.1, on the reverse strand, counting down.
CTCCTGAGCCCCCGACGTCAGCGCGGCGACCCGCAGGTCCAGCCCGGTCGAGCGCTGGACGTTCTCGAGCGCCACCACGGCCGCGGGCGGGAACGGCGACTGCGCCAGGTAGTGCGGCACGTGCACCGTGAAGCCCATCGCGTCGTGCCCCGACTCCCCGAGACGCAGCTCGAGCAGCGCGGCCAACGACCCCGGGACCTTGACCGTGCCGAACCACGACGTGTGGTCCTCGATCAGCTCGCGCCGGGTCGCGTGCGCGGTCACCGACAGCGGGCGCGTGTGCGGGATCCCCATGGGGATCCCGTGGAACCCCACGACGAGCGACACGTCAAACCGGTTCACGAGCTCGCGCAGCGCAGCGACCACGCGCTCCCACTGCAGGTCCGGCTCCATGCCGTGCAGGAGCAGGAAGCCCGTGCCCTCGGCGTCGCGCAGGTGGTCGATCGCCAGGAACGGCTCGTCGTACGACGCCCACCGGTCCGCGTCGAACAGCATGGTCACCCGCTTCGAGCGGTAGTCGAGCAGCTGGTCCACGTCGAACGTGACCAGCCGCGTGACCTCGAACTCCTCGAGCAGGTGGTCGACCGCGAGCTCGCCGGTCGTCCCCGCGTCCACGAAACCGCGCACCGAGTGCAGCATGACCGGTCCCGTCGCACGGACGGCCGCCTCCCCCTGCGTCCCCGTCGCCGCGGGCAGGACGCGCGCCACCGCGGCCTCGTCCACCTCGTAGATCCCTCGTGGGTCCAGCACCAGATGCTCCTCCGTCGTCGTCCTCGCCCGCCCAGGTCGTCGGCCGGGCGGTGCCGGCGCGGTTCTCGGGCGGTTCGATCAGGACAACACCGCGGGGTGCCCGATGCTTCCCGGGTCCCCCGTCACGACCGAGCCTCACGATGCGGACGCAGGTCACGCGCCGGTCCGGCCGGTGGTGGTCCGCCCGACGCGCGCCGAGCGGTCAGCGTGCGGGCAGCCGGACCACGGTGACGAAGAAGTCGTCGATCTGGCGCACGACGTCGATGAAGCGGTCGAAGTCGACCGGCTTGGTCACGTAGGCGTTCGCGTGCAGGGAGTACGACCTCACGACGTCCTCCTCGGCCTCCGACGTGGTCAGGACGACCACGGGGATCTGCCGCAGGACGGGGTCCGACTTGAGCTCGCCCAGCACCTCGCGCCCGTCCATGCGGGGCAGGTTCAGGTCCAGCAGGATCAGGTCGGGCGTCGGGGCGTCGGCGTACTCGCCCTCCTTGCGCAGGAAGGCCATCGCGCTGACGCCGTCGCTGACCACCGAGAGCCGGTTGGTCACCTTGTGGTCCTCGAACGCCTCGCGGGTCATGAGCACGTCACCGGGGTCGTCCTCGACCAGCAGGACGTCGATCACCTTGTGCCCGTTGCCCATGTCGTCCACCGCACCGTTCGTCGTCGTACCGGCCCGGTCCTCCCGAGCCACCCCGCGAGCCTAGTCGACGCGTGCGCCCGACGCGCCGGGCACGCCGTCACCGCACGGCCGCGGTGCCACGGCCCGCGGCCCGCGTCGAGCAGGGTGCCCGTCCGCCGGGTACCCGTCGCCGCCCTCATGTCGGCGAGGGCGCACCGCCACCGTGGACCGAGGGGTGCGCGAGCGTGAAACGGACCGTCGTCCCGCCATCCTCGTTCGGCTCGATCCAGATCTCGCCCCCGTGGTGCTCGACGATCCGCTTGCACAGGGCGAGCCCGATCCCGGTCCCCTCGTAGACGTCTTTGGGGTGCAGCCGCTGGAAGATCACGAACACCCTCTCGGCGTACTGCGCGTCGATGCCGATCCCGTTGTCGGAGACGCTGAACTCCCACGCCTTGTCCAACGCGCGGACACCGACGTGGACGACGGGCGGACGCTCCGGGTCACGGAACTTGATCGCGTTGCCCAGCAGGTTGACGAAGAGCTGCTCGAGCAGCGCCTTCTCGCCCCGCACGGTCGGCAGCGGGTCGTGCGTGACGGTCGCGCCGGTCTCGGTGATCCTCTCGTCGAGGTCCGACAGGACCACGGCGAAGGACTTCTCCAGGTCCACGGGCACCCGCTCGCTCCCCGTCCGCCCGACCCGGGAGAAGCCGAGCAGGTCCTGGATGAGGCGCTGCATCCGCTTCGCGCCGTCGACCGCGAAGTCGATGTACTGGTCGGCGCGTTCGTCGAGCTGCCCCCCGTAGCGCTTCTTCAGGAGCTGGGTGAAGGACGCGACCTTGCGCAACGGCTCCTGCAGGTCGTGGGAGGCCACGTAGGCGAACTGCTCCAGGTCGCGGTTCGACCGCGCCAGCTCCCGCGCCTGGGCCGCGAGGAGCTCGTGCGAGTGCTCGACCTCTGCGTGCGAGGCGCGGATCTCGGCGACCTGGCTCACGAGCTCCTGCCGCATGTGCTCGACGTCGACCGCGAGCGCCCCGATCTCGCCGGGCGCCTGGACGGAGACCGGCTGGCGGAGCTGTCCTGCGCTGACCACCCTCACCTGGTGCGCGAGGGTCGTGACAGGCTCCGTGATCCACCGCTTGAGCAGGCTCCAGAGGAACGACCCGACGAGGATCGCCGCGACGACCAGGACCACGACCGAGCCGAACAGCACCTGCGTCCAGAAGTCCAGGGACTGGACCTTCTCCTCGCGGACGTCGCGCAGCACCTTGATGTAGTCGCTCGTCGCGACCCGGGCCTCGTTGAAGAGCCTGGCCCCCTCGAGCCGTTCGTCCGTGGACACGGCGTCCGGCCCTCCCTCACGCACCTTCTCGACCGCGGGCAGCGCGAACGTCAGGGCCCATTCGTGGATGGCCTGGTGCGCTGCGTCGAGGCCGTCCGCGACGGGGGCGGACTTGGTGACGATCTGCGCCGTGCGGGGATCGTGGAGCGCGACCTCGCCCTCCGTGACGAACGAGCGGTCGAAGGCCTCGAGGTTCAGAGCGGTCCCGGAGGCCAGGTACGCCCGCACCGAGGACTCGGCGTCGATCAGGGACACGTACGCGCTGTCCGCCTGGGTGATCGCGTTGAAGTACGGGTTCGTGACGTCGTCCTGGAAGCGCACCACGTTGACGAGCGCCACGACCGATACCACGACGACCGCGAGCAGGATCGTCGCGGCGACGACCAGGAGGCCGCCGAGCCGTCGCCGCAGCGACGGGCCGGTGGGGGGCGCTCCCTCGTGCGCGGTCGCCGAACCGGGGCCCGCGTCGATCGGCTCGGGTGCCTCCGGCCCGGTGGGCGCTGCGCGGTCACCCGTGGGCAGGTCGTCGGGCGCGGGCTCCTGCCCCGTCCCGGCCGTCCCTGTCACTGCGACCACTCGTCGGAGTCCGCGAGGGTGGCCGTCCGCGCGCCGCGGGCGTCCTGGTCCGGGCCGCCCCACCCGACCACGAGCACCGCGGCGTCGTCGACGAGCGGCCCGCCGTGCAGGGTGCGGACCCGTCGGAAGACCCGTTCGACGAGCCCCTCGTCGCCGTTCGCGAGCTCCGTGTCGACGGCCTTGATCAATCCCTGGACACCGAGGCGCTCCCGACGCGGGAGCGCGTCCTGCGTGCGGGCCACGTCGGCCTTCGCGGGGAGCGCCGTCTCGCGGTCGTCCGCGAGCGTCGCCTCGATGAGCCCGTCCGTGTAGAGCATGAGCGCCCACTGCCCCTCGAGCGGCACCCGCTCGACCCGCCAGCCGCCGTCGACGGGGATGCCCAGCGCCCGGCCGCGCGACGTCGTCGGGAGCTCGCTGCAGGAGCCCTGGAGGAGCAGCGGCGGCATGTGGCCCGCGAGGTAGAGGTCGACGCTCGTGCGGTCGGGCGCGATGACGACCTGGCAGAGGGTCACGAACACCTCCGGGCGGGCGCGCTCCGGGACCAGGACGCGTTCGACGAGGGGCAGGATCTGGGCGGGGTCGACGTCCGACAGGACCAGCGTGCGCCATGCGGTGCGCAGGGTCGCGCCGAGCGCCGCCTCGTCGGGGCCGTGGCCCGCGACGTCGCCGATCAGGCACAGGACGCTGCCGTCGGGGCGCTCGACCGCGTCGTAGAAGTCACCGCCGAGCAGTCCGTTGCCGCCCGGGATGTACCCGACCATGACGGCGATCGTCTCGTCCGTCACGAGGGGCGTGGGCAGCAGGGCGCGTTCGAGCCGCGCGGTCTCCGCGGCCCGCACCTCGCTGCGGTACAGGGCGCGCTGCTGCTCCTTGGAGCGGCGGCGCTGCACGGCGTACCGGACCGACCGGCCGAGGAGGTCGCCGTCGACCTCCCCCTTGACCAGGTAGTCGTCGGCGCCGGCCGCGACCGCCTGGACCCCGAGGTCGATCCCGGTGTGCCCCGTGAGGACGACCAGCGCCGGCGGGTCGTTGCGGGCCTGGAGCCGCTCGACCGCGGACAGCCCGACGGCGTCCGGGAGGCCGAGGTCGAGCAGGATGCACTGGACGTCGTGCAGGCGCAGCATCTCGAGCGCGAGGTCGAGGCTCGTCGCCCGGTGCAGCTCGACCTTGACCCGTGCGTCGTCGAGGAGCTCCTCGACGAGGAGCGCGTCCCCGTCGTCGTCCTCGACCAGCAGGACGCGCAGGAGGTCCTCCGGCGACAGGACTCCCGGGGCCGTGCCCTCCGGGCGAGGTGCCAAGGGCTCAGTCACCACGGCCCTCGCTCCCGTCAGTCGCCATGGTTCCCGATGGTAGATGACTCCGGAGCCTCGTGCTGGGAGGCGAGGGCCGAGCAGCCCGGCCCGGACGTTCGGGAGGGAGCGTGTCCACCCAGCCGGTCGATGGCGCCCGACGCCTCCCAGATCGGCAATAATGGACGGCTGCGTCGCGGGGTGCGCGAGCGGACCGCGAGGGACCAGACGACAGGACGGATCAGCGTGCGCGAGACGAGCGACCGGACGAGCGGGACGCCTGCTGCCGACGAGCAGGCCGGGCCGGAACGGGACGCCCCGGCCTCCGACCGTCAGAACGAGATCGGCAAGGAGCAGGCCGTCGTCGACACGCTGTACACGCGCCTCGACGAGCTGCGCGCCACGACCCGTTCGCGGCTCGCGGGCGTCCGTCGGACGGGCCCCTCCGGGTCGCCGCAGAATCGCAGCGAGCGCGACGCGTTCGCGACCCTCTACGAGGACCGCCTGGCACAGCTCGAGGCCGTCGAGGACCGACTGGCGTTCGGCCGCCTCGACCTGGAGGACGGCGCGACGCGGTACGTCGGACGCATCGGGCTGTCCGACGAGGAGCACACCTCGATCCTCACCGACTGGCGAGCGCCCGCCGCCCAGTCCTTCTACCGAGCGACCGCGGCACACCCCGACGGGGTCCGCCGACGTCGCCACCTCGTGACCCGGGGACGGACCGTGACAGGCATCGAGGACGAGGTCCTCGACCTCACCTCGGACGCCGCCACCGACTCCTCGCTCTCGGGCGAGGGCGCGCTGCTCGCGGCGATGGCCGCGGGACGCACGAGCCGCATGGGTGACATCGTCGCCACGATCCAGGCCGAGCAGGACGCGATCATCCGCTCCCAGCTCGCGGGCGCCCTCGTGGTCCAGGGCGGACCCGGCACGGGCAAGACCGCCGTGGCCCTGCACCGGGCGGCCTACCTGCTCTACGCCCACCGACGGCTGCTCGAGCGCTCGGGCGTCCTCCTGGTCGGGCCGAGCCTGTCGTTCCTGCACTACATCGACCAGGTCCTGCCCTCCCTCGGAGAGACGGGCGTCGTGAGCACGACCATCTCCGAGCTCCTTCCCGGCCTCGTCGCCGACGGGGAGGAGCCGCCCGAGGTCGCCCGGATCAAGGGCCGCGCGTCGTGGGCCAGGATCATCCAGCGGGCGGTCCGCGCACGCCAGCGCGTCCCTGCCGCCGACCAGCACCTGCGCATCGACGGGCACGACCTGGTGGTCCGCCGCTCCGACGTGCGCGAGGCGATCGCCAAGGCGCACCGCACGCACAAGCCGCACAACCTGGCCCGCGTACCGTTCGTCCGGGAGATGCTGGGGCGCCTCGCCGACCAGTACCTGGTCGAGCTCGGCGGGCCCGTCGCGCCCGAGGAGCGGGCCGAGGTGATCGACGACCTCCGACGCCAGCGCGAGATCCGGATCGCGCTCAACCTCGCGTGGATGCCGCTGACCCCCGAACGCCTGGTCGAGGACCTCTTCGTCAAGCCGCACCGCCTCGCCGAGGCGGCTCCGGACATGTCACGCGCAGACCGTGCGGCTCTCGCGCGCCCCAAGGGCTCGCCGTGGACGCCCGCCGACGTGCCGCTGCTCGACGAGGCCGCCGAGCTCCTCGGCGAGGACGACCAGGCCGCGCGCGCCCAGGCCAAGGCCGAGGCCGCGGACCGCGCGGCGAACCTCGAGTACGCGCGCCAGGTCCTGGAGTCCTCGGGTGCGGGCGGCGGGATCGTCGGTGCGGAGATCCTCGCCGACCGGTTCGCGGGCGGCGGCTCGCGCCTGACCACGGCGGAGCGGGCCGCGCAGGACCGGACCTGGACGTACGCGCACGTCGTGGTCGACGAGGCCCAGGAGCTCTCCGCGATGGCGTGGCGTGCCCTGGTCCGCCGCTGCCCGACGCGCTCGATGACGATCGTCGGCGACGTCGCCCAGACGTCCTCGCTCGCCGGTGCCCGCTCGTGGGCGAGCATGCTCGACCCGCTGCTGCGCGACTCGTGGCGCCTGTCGACCCTGACGGTCAACTACCGGACGCCGACGCAGATCGCGGACACGGCGCAGCGGTTCGCCGCGGCCCACCGCCTCCCGACGTCGTCGCTCACCTCGGCGCGCGACGTCCCGGGCGCGCTCGTCCTGGCTCCCGTCGGGCCGGACCAGGACGTCCTGGCCGAGGTCGCCCGCCGGGTCCGGTCCTCCCTGGCGGAGTTCGTGGGTCCCGACGGCGCCGGCCGGGTCGCGGTCGTCGCTCCCGCCCACCGCGTGGCGGACGTGCGCGACCACCTGACCCGGACCCACGCGAGCGACCCGCTGCTGACCGGGCCCGCGGCCGAGATCGAGGCGCTGGGGGCCGCGCTCACGGTCCTCAGCCCGACCCAGGCCAAGGGGCTCGAGTTCGACGCGGTCGTCCTCCTGGAGCCCGCCGAGGTCCTCGAGGCGACCTCGGGCGCGTCCGAGCTGTACGTGGCGATGACCCGTCCGACGCAACGGCTCGTCGTCGTGCACGCCCGTCCGCTCCCGCGGGGGTTCGCCGACTGACGGGCGCGGGCACGCTCGCGCGCGGGGAGATCGCGTCGTCCGAGGGACAAGACTCGTTTGGTGCTCGCAGCAACTCGGCGCACCATAGACACGTGCTACGCGCCCTCCTCCTTGAAAACCTGCACCCCCTCGCCACCTCGATCCTCGAGTCCGCCGGTATCGACGTGACCGTGCGCTCCGGGGCCCTGGACGAGTCCGAGCTGATCGAGGCGCTCGAGGGTGTGAACATCCTCGGCATCCGGTCCAAGACCAACGTGACGGCCCGCGTGCTGGAGTCCGCCCCCGACCTCGTCGCGATCGGCGCGTTCTGCATCGGGACCAACCAGATCGACCTCAAGGCCGCGGCCGCCCACGGCGTCGCGACGTTCAACGCGCCGTTCTCCAACACCCGCTCGGTCGTGGAGATCGCGCTCGCGGAGATCATCGCGCTGACCCGCCGGCTCACCGAGCGTGACCGCGCGCTGCACGACGGCATCTGGGACAAGTCCGCCGAGGGAGCCCACGAGGTGCGTGGGCGCACGCTGGGCATCATCGGCTACGGCAACATCGGGACCCAGCTCTCGGTCGTCGCCGAGGCGCTGGGCATGTCGGTGGTCTTCTACGACACGGCCGAGAAGCTCGCCCTGGGCAACGCCCGCCGCATGGACAGCCTCGACGAGCTGCTCGAGACCGCTGACGTCGTGACGCTCCACGTCGACGGACGGGGTGGCAACGCCGGCCTGTTCGGCGAGAAGCAGCTCTCGCGCATGCGCCGCGGCTCGATCCTGCTCAACCTGTCGCGCGGCTTCGTCGTCGACACCGCCGCCCTGCGCGAGGCGATCCTCTCCGGGCACCTGTCGGGAGCCGCGATCGACGTGTTCCCCGAGGAGCCCAAGAAGCGCGGCGACCACTTCGAGTCGGACCTGCGCGGCCTGCCGAACGTCATCCTCACGCCGCACATCGGCGGGTCGACCGAGGAGGCGCAGGAGTCGATCGGCCAGTTCGTCTCCGGCAAGCTCCGGGACTACCTCGCGACGGGCTCCACGACGCTGAGCGTCAACATGCCGAACCTCGCGCTCGAGCAGAGCACTGGCGTGAGCCGGATCGCCCACCTGCACCGCAACACCCCGGGCGTGCTCGCGGCCGTCAACGCGGTCCTCGCCGAGCACGGCACGAACATCGAGGGACAGATGCTCGCGACCCGTGGTGACCTCGGCTACGTGGTGACGGACGTCGGCGCGGAGCTCCTGCCCGCGGCGATCGAGGAGCTGCGTGCGATGGACGCGACCGTCAAGCTGCGCGTGCTGTCCTGACGCCTCACGTCCGGACACGACGAAGGGGACCAGCCCGTCGGGCTGGTCCCCTTCGTCGTGCTCCGAGTGCGTGGGGCCGGTTCGAGACCCGGCCGGTGCTCAGCCGGACTTGCGGCGGAACGTCCGCTGCACAGGTCCGACGGTCTCCGAACCATGGACGGAGCCCGTGTTCGAGCCTCCGTCCGCGGTGCGGTGGCTCGCGGCGTTCTTGCGGTCAAGTGCCTCGCGGAACTTCGCCTTGGCGTCCTCGCTGGGCGTGGTCGCGGGTGTCTCGTCCTTCGACGTCGTCATCGGCGGGCCTCCTTCTCTCGGTGGATCAGGTGCGCCGTCGGGCGCTCCCGTGCCAAGCCTGTCGCACGCGGCCACCGAACGCCAGCGAATACGACCGGGTACGGTCGAGACATGTCGCACAAAGCACCGGAGCCGGGCACGGCCGTACCCTTCTCCCGAGCCGGGCGCTCGGGCCTGGTCCTGCCCCGCCTCTCGCTCGGCCTCTGGCAGAACTTCGGGGACTCGACCCCGTTCTCGGCCCAGCGCGAGCTCGTCCTGCACGCGTTCGAGCGTGGGATCGTGCACTTCGACCTCGCGAACAACTACGGTCCCCCGCCGGGTTCGGCCGAGGCCTCGTTCGGCCGCCTCCTGGCCGGTGACCTGCGCGGCCACCGCGACGAGCTCCTGATCTCCACCAAGGCCGGCTACCGGATGGGCCCCGGGCCGTACGGGGAAGGCGGGTCCCGCAAGTACCTGCTGTCGTCGCTCGACGCGTCGCTGCGCCGGCTGGGGACCGACCACGTGGACGTCTTCTACTCCCACCGCTTCGATCCCACGACTCCCCTCCACGAGACGATCGGCGCCCTGGCGACCGCGGTCACCTCGGGCCGGGCGACGTACGCGGCCATCTCGTCCTACTCGGCCGAGCGCACGGCCGAGGCCCTCGCGGTCGCCGGCGACCTGGGCCTGCCGCTGGTCCTGCACCAGCCCTCGTACTCGATGCTGAACCGGTGGATCGAGGCCCCGGGCCCTGACGGGCGCAGCCTGCTCGACGTCGTCGGCGACGCGGGCACCGGGCTCGTCGTCTTCTCGCCGCTGGCCCAGGGCATCCTCTCCGACCGCTATCTCGACGGCGTCCCGCCCGACTCGCGTGCGGCGCGCGGCGTCTCCCTGCGCAAGGAGCACCTCGCTCCCGAGAACCTCGCCCGGGTCCGGGCGCTGCGTGACGTGGCGACCGGACGGGGAGAGCCCCTCTCCCGGACCGCCATCGCCTGGACGCTGCGCGACTCCCGCGTCACGTCGGTGCTCGTGGGTGCACGGACCGTCGAGCAGGTGGACGAGAACCTGGCAGCACTGGACTCGCCGCCGTTCTCGCAGGACGAGCTCGCGGCGATCGACGCCGTCACCACCGAGCCAGGGCCAGACGGGACACCTAGGCCCCTGAACACCGGTGTCAACATCTGGGCCGCACGGTCGAGCGACCTCTAGCCGGGTCGAACGACCGCTGGCCGGGCTCTCAGGCATGACCGAGCCCCGTCGCCGAAACGCGGGACCTGGTGTACCCGGCCGGGTCCAGCTAGGCGCGGTCGGGCACCACGTCGGCGGTCGGCTCGTCGTCCGTCGCGGCCGCGTCGCCGGACGCAGCCGCACGCTCCTCGCGCTCCGCACGGAGCGAGTTGATGGCGGACTCGAAGTCCTCGAGCGAGTCGAACGCCTGGTAGACGCTCGCGAAGCGCAGGTACGCGACCTCGTCGAGCTCGCGGAGCGGCCCGAGGATGGCGAGCCCGATCTCGTAGGCGTCGAGCTCGGCGCTGCCGCCCGCACGGAGCGACTCCTCGACCTTCTGCGCCAGCACCGCGAGGTCGTCCTCGTTGACCGGACGCCCCTGGCACGCCTTGCGCACGCCCGTGACGATCTTCTCCCGGCTGAAGGGCTCGGTCACCCCGGACCGCTTGACGACCGAGAGGCTGGCCGTCTCGATCGTGGTGAAGCGCCGGTTGCACGCGGGGCACTGTCGACGGCGACGGATGGACGCTCCGTCGTCGGAGGTTCGTGAGTCGACGACCCGGGAGTCCGCGTGCCGGCAGAACGGACAGTGCATGAGGCGATACTCCTGTGGGCTGCGCGGGCCCTCCGGGCCGGTCGCCACGGAAGGTGCGTCCCGAACCTATGTCCCGACCTCGACGAGGCGCAAGACGCCCCGCCCGGCGAGCGGGTCACAGTCCGACCGCCGTCACCCGGGAACCGCGACCCCGCGACGCACCGGAGGACGGCTCACCGCAGGGCGCACGACCGCTCACGTGAGAACGGAGGTGGCCGTCGAACGGCCACCTCCGTCGGGACGCCCCCGTCCCCATCTCACGTCCGCGACTCGCCTCGCAGACGTCGACGCAACTGCGGAGGCACGCTGGGCGCACCTCCTCCTCACCGACCGACCCCCCAGCCGGGCGGGTGAGGCAGTACTAACTTAGGCGAACCTAACGCGATTGCGCAACCCCCCTCGTCCCGCGCACGGACCGCCCCCTCCGCACGACCCGCCGGGCGACGTCAGCGGCCGAAGTCAGGATCCACGGGCAGGAGCAACCGCTGTCCGACCTGCAGGCCGTTCGAGGAGAGGTTGTTCAGCTCCGCGAGGTCCACCATGACGTCGCGCACGTCGCGACTGCCCGCCGCCAGGGCGGAGGCGTGCTGCCACAGGGTCTCGCCCGCCTCGACGACATGGACCCGCACCTCGACCGGCTCACCGGGACCCGAAGCGACGGCGCGGCCACCCCACAGGGCGCCGAGCGCCAGCACGGTCGCCACGAGGAGCACGAGCACCGCTCGCCCGCGCGCGGTCAGCCGCAACGGGGCTTCCCGCTGCCGCACAGCCCTGCGCTCGACTTCCCAGCCCTGGGTCACGTCCATCGCACTGACACTCATCGCCGCTCCTCGGTCCGCGGTGCCCGAACCGCCTTCCCCGGTCGGTTCGAACACCTGTTCGTCGAACATCTGTACGATTTCTATCACCGAAGACGGCGGATGTCGAGACATGCTCGAACATGTGTTTGATTCGTGTCGCCGCGTGACCTACGCTGGTCGGGTACGGGTCGTCCGATATGTCGGGCGCTCGCCGAGCGGGACGTCCCGCACCGCGGGCGGACGGGATCGCGGTCGACCGCGCGCAGGAGCCGGTGCCGCTCGCGGTGCCTCTCCGCAGTACAGGGACCGAGACGGCCGAGCAGGGCGGAGACGACGATGGCGGGACGGGTGGCCGACACCACGGGCAGGCTCGCGAAGGTGCACGAGCTCCCCGACGGCACGACCGGCGGGGACGGCCTGACGCCGCGCCAGCGCCTCGTGCTCGAGACGATCCGCGCATCGGTCGAGCAGCGGGGCTACCCGCCGAGCATGCGCGAGATCGGCGAGGCGGTGGGCCTCACGAGCCCGTCGAGCGTCAAGCACCAGCTCACGACGCTCGAGCGCAAGGGCTACCTGCGCCGTGACCCCAACCGGCCCCGTGCGATCGAGGTCGTCCACAACGACGACAGCAGGGGCATCGCACCGCTCCCCGGCAGCGGCTTCCCGCGCGTCGAGGGCGTCGACGCCTCCGAGGACTCGCCCGAGCGGCCCACGCCGTCCTACGTGCCCGTCGTGGGCCGTATCGCCGCCGGTGGCCCCATCCTTGCCGAGCAGGTCGTCGAGGACGTGTTCCCGCTGCCCCGCCAGCTCGTGGGCGACGGCGAGCTCTTCCTGCTCCGCGTGGCCGGTGACTCCATGATCGACGCCGCGATCTGCGACGGGGACTGGGTCGTCGTGCGCCGTCAGCCCGTCGCCGAGAACGGGGAGATCGTCGCCGCGATGATCGACGGCGAGGCGACCGTCAAGACCTTCAAGCGCATCGACAAGCACGTCTGGCTCATGCCGCACAACGCGGCCTACCGACCCATCTCCGGGGACGACGCACAGATCCTCGGTCGCGTGGTCTCGGTGCTGCGCAGCCTCTGAGCAGGCACGACGAAGGGGACGAGCCTCAGGGCTCGTCCCCTTCGTCGTGCCACGGGGCCGTCGTCCGGCGAGCGGACACCGGGCCCGCCGGCGCACCGGCGCACCGGCGTCCGGGGCTACAGACCGAAGCTCTTGGCCACCGCACGGACCGAGTCGGCGGACGCCCGCAGGCCCGCGAGCTCGTGGTCGGACAACGGCACCTCGATGCGCTCCCCGCAGCCGCGTCGCTCGAGGAGCGAGGGGACGGACAGGCAGACGTCGCTGATCCCGTGGAAGTCCTCGAGCAGCGACGACACCGGCAGGACCCGGTGCTCGTCGTCGAGGATCGCCTCGATGATCCGGGTCGCGGCCAGGGCGACCGCGTAGTTGGTCGCGCCCTTGCCCTCGATGATGCGGTAGGCGGACTGCACGACCTCGTGCGCGATGTCCTCGCGCACCTCGGCCGTGAGGGGGCCACGGCCCTGCAGGCCCTTCCAGTCGAGCAGCGGGACGCCGCTGATCGTCGCCGAGCTCCAGAGCGGGATCTCGCTGTCGCCGTGCTCGCCGGCGATGTAGGCGTGGACGTTCTGCACCGCAACGCCGCAGTGCTGCGCCACGAGGAACCGCAGCCTGGACGAGTCCAGGACGGTACCGCTGCCGAACAGCTGGTTGGGCGGGAGGCCCGAGTACTTGAGCGCGGCGTACGTCACCACGTCGACGGGGTTCGTGACCATGATGTAGATCGCGTTGGGCGCGACCTCGACGAGCCCGGGCAGGATCTTGCGGACGAGCGAGATCGTGGCCTCCGCGAGGTCGAGGCGCGTCTGACCAGGCTTCTGCTTGGCGCCGGCGGTGAACACCACGACGTCGGCGTCGGCGCACACCGCGACGTCGTCGGAGCCCTCGACCTTGGCCATCGGCATGAACTGGATGCCGTGCTGGAGGTCGAGGACCTCGGCCTCGACCTTGGTCCGGTTGATGTCGAGGAGGCTCACGGTGTGAGCGGCTCCGCGCATGAGCGCCGCGTAGGCGAGGGTCGATCCGACGGAACCTGCGCCGACGATCGCGAGCTTGGTGGTACGGGCGGGCACTGTGCCTCCTGGACGTAGTGCGTCGGCCGCCGGTCGCTGCACGAGCGTCCGACGTCCGCCGCGTGGACTGCCGGGTCTCAGCCTAGGGCGGACAGGCGCTCGAGCGCAGAGAGAACGACACGACGGTCGGTCGTGGTCCAGAAGTCCGGCATGGACCTCGTGAGGTAGGAACCGTAGCGGGCCGTCGCGAGACGCGGGTCGAGGACCGCGACGACGCCGCGGTCCGACGTGGACCGGATGAGGCGCCCGGCGCCCTGGGCGAGCAGCAGGGCGGCGTGGTTGGCCGAGACCTGCATGAAGCCGTTGCCGCCCGCGGCCTCGACGGCTCGAGCGCGGGCCGACTTCACGGGGTCGTCGGGTCGCGGGAAGGGGATGCGGTCGATGAGGACGAGCTGGCAGCTGGGTCCGGGCACGTCGACGCCCTGCCACAGCGAGAGCGTGCCGAACAGGCACGTCTGCGGGTCCGCGGCGAACTCCTTGACGAGGGTCGGGAGCTGGTCGTCGCCCTGGCACAGGACGGGGACGTCGAGGCGCTCGCGCATGGCCTCGGCGACCGCGAGCGCCGCGCGCCGCGACGAGAAGAGACCGAGGGTCCGCCCCCCGGCGGCGGTGATGAGGTCGGCGATCTCGTCGAGCTGACCGTCCGTGGCGGCCTCGCGGCCGGGCTGCGGCAGGTGCTTGGCGATGTAGAGGATGCCCTGCTGGGGGTAGTCGAAGGGGCTGCCGACGTCCACGCCGGTCCAGGTCGCGCCGTCGTCGTCGAGCCCCAGGGACCGGGCGACGGGGTCGAACGTGCCGCCCAGCGCGAGCGTCGCCGACGTGAAGACACCCGTGCGCTCGGTCAGGAGATGGGTACGGATGAGGCCCGCGACCGCGAGGGGGGCCGCGTGCAGCTTGCTCACGCCGTCCCCGCTCCACCGGCCGTCGTCGCCCGCGCGCGAGCACCACAGGACGTCGTGGCCCGTGGGGTCCTGGGCCATGCGCTCGGCGATCTCGAAGACCTGGAGCATGGTCGTCTGGGCCATCTTCATGCCGGTGTCGGGTTGAGAGCCCTGCCCGCCGGACGTGTCCGGCTTGAGGGCGCTCAGGACGGTACGGGCCGCGTCGCGGACCGCGGCGACCGCCGCGCGCGCGTCGCCGGGCAGGCCGTCGGGGAAGCGCTCGGCCGGCAGCGCGGCGACGACGGTGCCGAACGCCCCGGTGGCGAGGTCCAGGTCTGTCGTCTGGACGCCCCCGTGCCGGCGCGCGAGGCGCGCGGCGTGCTCGATGACGGGCACCGAGAGGTCTGCGGTCGCGGCGGCGGTGACGCGGTCGCTCAGCTCGTGCGCCTCGTCGACGACCACGACGCCGTGCTCGGGCAGGACCCCGGGCGAACCGGACGCGGCGATGCCCAGCATGGCGTGGTTGGTCACGACGACGTCGGCCTCGCGGGCGGACGTGCGGGCCTGGTCGGGGAAGCAGTCGTCGATGAGGGGGCACTTGGCGCCCAGGCACTCGAGGGCCGTGACCGAGACCTGCCGCCAGGCCTTGTCCGAGACGCCGGGCACCAGGTCGTCCCGGTCCCCGGTCGTGGTCTCCTGCGCCCACTCGCGCAGCCGCACGACCTGCTCCCCCAGTGCCGCCGCTCCCGAGGCCGCGCCGGGCGCCGGGTGCTCGGCGACGCCTGCGCGCTCCCCGCCCGTGGGAAGGTCGAACAGCGTGGGCTCGTCGGCCGGGTAGCCGCCCTCGATCTTGTGCTGGCACAGGTAGTTGTGCCAGCCCTTGAGCAGTGCGATGCGGGGCGGGCGCGGCAGCCGGTCGGCGACGGCCTGGGCGACGAGCGGGAGGTCACGCGTGATGATCTGGCGCTGGAGGGCCAGGGTCGCGGTCGAGACGATGACGCGCTCGTCCTCGCAGACGGCGTGCCGCACGGCCGGCACGAGGTAGCCGAGCGACTTCCCGGTGCCGGTGCCGGCCTGGACCAGCAGGTGGTCCGGCCCGTCCGCACCGTCGATCGTCCGGGCCACGGCCACGGCCATCTGGTGCTGCCCGGCGCGACGGCCGCCACCGAGGGCGCCGACCGCGAGGTCGAGCAGCTCCTCGACGTCAGGGGTCGCAGAGCCCGTGGTCAGGGTGGTGGTGAGGTCCTCGGGCACCCCGGAAGTCTACGTGGGGCCACCGACACGGCAGGGTCCGGGGCGGGGGCGGCGGGGTCCGGGGGGGGCCGGGGCCCGCCCCCCCCCCCCCCCGACGCCGCGCTACGCGCGGACGGCGACCGCGTTGAGCTCGAGCGCGAGCCCCTCGTCGACCCGGCCCAGGAGACGGGTGCCGGTCTCGACGTGCTCCTCGAGGTCGATCTCTCCCGTGAGGTGCACGCGGTTGACCAGGTCGCCGCGGTGGTAGGGCACCACGAGGTCGATCGACACGTCGGGCCGCGGCAGCTCGTCGGAGATGAGCTGGAGCAGGTCGTCGATCCCCTGCCCGGTGTGCGCCGAGACGACGATCGTGCGCCGCTCGCGCGCACGGATGCGGGCGACGACCGCGGGGTCCGCGATGTCGACCTTGTTGAGCACGACGACCTCGAGCACCTGGTCGATGCCCGGGATGTCCGCGAGGACGTGCCGGACGGCGGCGATCTGGCCCTCGGGGTCGGGGTGCGACGCGTCGACCACGTGCAGCAGCAGGTCGGACTGGCCGACCTCCTCGAGGGTCGAGCGGAACGCCTCGACGAGCTGGTGCGGCAGCGACCGGACGAACCCGACCGTGTCCGCGAGCGTGTACACGCGCCCGTCCTCGGTCTGCGCGCGGCGGACCGTGGGGTCCAGGGTCGCGAACAGCGCGTTCTCGACGAGCACGCCCGCGCCCGTGAGCGCGTTGAGGAGGCTCGACTTGCCCGCGTTGGTGTAGCCGGCGATCGCGACCGACGGGATCGCGTGACGCTTGCGCGAGGTCCGCTTGGTCTCGCGGGCGGGGGCCATCGCGGCGATCTCGCGACGGAGCTTGGTCATGCGGTCGCGGATGCGGCGCCGGTCGAGCTCGATCTTGGTCTCACCGGGTCCGCGCGAGCCCATGCCGGCCCCCGCGCCGCCGACCTGGCCACCGGCCTGGCGGGACATCGACTCGCCCCAGCCACGAAGGCGCGGGAGCAGGTACTCGAGCTGCGCGAGCTCGACCTGGGCCTTGCCCTCACGGGACTTGGCGTGCTGGGCGAAGATG
Source organism: Oerskovia sp. 140933 (assembly GCF_059651515.1). Taxonomy (NCBI): domain Bacteria; kingdom Bacillati; phylum Actinomycetota; class Actinomycetes; order Micrococcales; family Cellulomonadaceae; genus Oerskovia; species Oerskovia sp. 140933. Next base: position 15,822 of record NZ_JAMXIO010000016.1, on the reverse strand, counting down.
TCGAGGATCAGGGCCGTCCGGTCGACGACCTTGACCTTGACGATGTCCTCGAGCGCACGGCGCTGGGAGGGGGCGAGCTCGCCGTCGATCACGACGGTGTCCGCGCCCGTCATGGCCACCACGGACGCGAGCTCCTCGGCCTTGCCCGAGCCCAGGTAGGTGCCGGGGTCGGGCTTCTGGCGGCGCTGGAGGACGCCGTCGAGCACCTGGGAGCCCGCCGTCTCGGCGAGCGCCGCGAGCTCGCGCAGCGAGACCTCCGCCTCGGCGGCCGCGGCGTCGCCGCTGCCCGTGTAGAGCCCGACGAGCACGACCTTCTCGAGGCGCAGCTGTCGGTACTCGACCTCGGTGACGTCCTCGAGCTCCGTGGACAGGTTCGCGACCCGTCGCAGCGCGGTGCGCTCGGCGAGCTCGAGCTGCTCTCCGTCGTGGATCGAGTGCTGGGTGCCTCCCTCGGCGCGCGCGGTCCCTGCCCGTGCGAGCACCCGTGCCACGACGTCTCCGGCGATGTCGCGCTCGGGGCGCTCGACCGTCTCCGGTGCCGTCTCGGGGGTGGGGTTCGCGGGGGTCTGGGTCATGGGCCGCCTTTCAGCTGAGGGTCCGGGCACCGGGTCCGTGCGACCTGGGCCGGTCGTGCCGGTCCGGGACGCCCGGTCGGCATGTCGTACAACAAGCGTGGCACGCCGGATCGTCCCGACGCGAACCAATTCGTCGTCGGGGCCCGCAGTTCATCCCAGGGCGCAGCGGCGGGGGCCCCGACGGGCCAGGGCCAGGGACGGGCCAGGGCCAGGACGTGGGCGCCGCGTGGGCCGATTAGGATCGATCCTCGTGACACCACCTCCCGACCTGCCCGCCGGCGACGCGCCCGAGCCCTCCCCGGACCACTACTTCACGGCGCAGCCGGCCTCCGCGGCCGAGCGCCGCGAGCTCACGGTCCGGCTCGCGGGCCGCGAGGTCACGGTCGAGGTCGCGTCGGGCATCTTCTCCCCCGGACGGCTCGACCTCGGCACCCAGGTCCTGCTGCGCTCGGTCCCCGACCTCCCGCCCGCGAGCCCCGGGCCCGACGGCGCCGCGCACCTCCTCGACCTCGGCTGCGGCTGGGGCCCGGTCGCCCTGACCATGGCGCTCGAGCGGCCGGACGCGACCGTGTGGGCCGTGGACGTCAACGAGCGCGCGCTCGACCTGGTGCGCCGCAACGCCACCCGCCTGGGGCTGGGGAACGTGCGCGCGGTGCGGCCCGAGGACGTCCCCGCGGACGTCCTGTTCGCCGCGATCTGGTCCAACCCGCCCATCCGGGTCGGCAAGGAGGTGCTGCACGACATGCTGCTGCACTGGCTGCCGCGCCTGGAGCCCGGGACCGAGGCCTACCTCGTGGTGCAGCGCAACCTCGGGGCGGACTCGCTCATCGCGTGGCTGGACGAGCACCTGGACGACGAGCTGTCGGTGAGCAAGCTCGCGAGCGCCAAGGGCTTCCGGGTCCTCGAGGTCGCGCGCGCAGGCTGAGCACCCGCCGCACGGGCCGTGCCGCGCACGAGCCGGCCACGGTCCGTCGCACGCCGGGCGCCCCGGTGCGCGACGCCGTCGGGCCGGGGACGCGTGCCGCTCGGCGCGGCGGCCCGCTCAGCGCGTGAACGCCGCGAGGTCCAGCTCGCCACCGAAGACGATCTCCGCGGGGCCCGCGAGCTCGACCCGACCGCCCTCGAGCGCGGTCACGCGCACCGTGCCGCCCGGCACGTCGACGAGCCACACGTCGGGCGACCCGGGGCCGCCCCACGCACGGACCGCGAGCGCCGCGGCGCACGCGCCCGTGCCGCAGGACTCGGTCTCCCCGACGCCGCGCTCGTGCACGCGCATGCGCAGGCGCCCCACGACGGTGCCGTCGACCGAGACCTCCTCGCCGAGCGGGACCACGAGCTCGACGTTGGTGCCGTGCGGCGGCAGGGGCTGGACGGTGGGTGCCTGGGTGAGGTCGGCGGCGTCGAGCTCGTCCTCGTGCGGCAGCGCGAGGACCGTGTGCGGGTTGCCCAGGTCGACGCTCAGCGCGGGACGCGGGACGTCCCAGCCCGCGACGGCGACGGCCGCGTCGAACCCCTCGTCGAGCGCCGTGCGCCCGCCCGGCAGGAACCACGGCCCCATGTCGACGGCGTACCAGCCGCCCGCCTCCTTGCTCACGTGCTTCACGCCCGCGCGCGTCCCGACCGCGAGCACGCGCGGTGCGGCGGTCGTCTCGCCGTCCTCGTGGGCCGGCGCCTCCAGGTCCACGAGCCCGAGGCGCTCGGCGAAGGCCGCGAAGACGCGCACGCCGTTGCCGCACATCTCGGCGATCGAGCCGTCCGCGTTGCGGTAGTCCATGAACCAGATCGCGTCGGGGTCCTCCGCGAGGACCTGCGCGGACTCGGGCACGTAGGCCGTGGGGACGAGCCGGATCACGCCGTCGCCGCCGATCCCGGACCGGCGGTCCGCGAGCGCCCGCACCTGGTCGGCGTCGAGGTCGCGGCTGCCCTCGAGGTCCGCGAGGAGGACGAAGTCGTTGCGGGTCCCGTGGCCCTTGGCGAAACGGGTCGTGGAGCGGGTCGGCGGCTGGCTCATGAGCCCAGACTACGGCGCGTCGGACGGTCGTCGGTGCGCGCGTCCAGGGTGCCCTCGTCGGCGGCGCGGACGATCTCCAGGGCGTCGGCCAGGAGCGTCCCGGACTGCGCGTCGAGCCAGTGCACGCGCGGGTCGCGACCGAACCAGCCCATCTGCTTGCGGGCCAGCCGGCGCGTGTTCGCGGTGATCTGCTCGCGGGCCTCGTCCGCCGTGGTCTCCCCGCGCAGGTGCGCGAGGACCTCGGCGTAGCCGACGGCGCGCGCCGCCGTGCGGCCCAGGTGCGGCGCGAGCGCACGGACCTCGTCGAGCAGGCCGCCGTCCCACATGCGCTCGACGCGGCCCGCGACGCGCGCGTCGAGCGTCTCGCGGTCGCAGTCGAGCCCGATCTGTACCGCGGGGCGCACGTACTCCTGGCGCGGGAGGTTCGCCGTGAAGGGCTCTCCCGTGATCTCGATGACCTCGAGCGCACGGACGATGCGCCGCGTGTTGGCCGGACCGATCGACGTCGCGGCCGCGGGGTCGAGCCGGGCGAGCTCGGTGTGCAGGGCACGGGTCCCCTCGCGCTCGGCGCGCTCCTCGAGGCGCGCGCGGACTGCGGGGTCCGTGCCGGGGAAGTTCATCTCGTCGAGCAGGGCGCGCACGTAGAGCCCCGAGCCGCCCACGACGACGGGCCGGGCCCCGCGCGCGGCGATCGCGTCGAGGTCGGCTCGCGCCGCGGCCTGGTAGTCCGCGACCGACGCGTCGTCGGCGGGGTCCAGGACGTCGAGCTGGTGGTGGACGATCCCCCGACGCTCGCCGACGGGCACCTTCGCGGTCCCCACGTCCATGCCGCGGTAGAGCTGGTAGGCGTCGGCGTTGACGATCTCGGCAGGGGCAAGGGCCTGTGCGAGGTCGAGGGCGAGGTCCGACTTCCCGGTCGCGGTGGGGCCGACGACGGCGACGATGAGCATCCGAGAACCGTACCCGGCGGGCGCCGTGCCGGGCCCCGCCTCGCCCGCCGGGCGTCGTCCGACAAATCCACCCTGTCCCGGTGTGGGTGGTCGTGCGTAGGCTCCTCGGGACGGGCGGAGGGGTTGTCGGGTGTGCCCGGCCCCGCCGCCTCCTCCGCCGTACCGCAGCGGCACCCGACGACGAGGAACGAGACATGAGCTACTTCACCAAGCCCGACGACGCCGGCCTGGCCCGCAACGCCCCGCTCTCGCGCGACCGGGTCGAGGCCTTCCTGTCCGGCAAGGGCTGGCACTACGGGATCGACGACGACGGCGACCTGGGCGGCGGCTGGGACGGGAACGTCTTCTACTTCTTCGTCCAGGGGGACGAGCAGGAGATCCTGCAGGTCCGGGGGCGCTGGCACCGCACGCTGCCCGCCGAGGAGCACGTGGAAGCCGTCATGCTCGCCAACGACTTCAACCAGCGCAAGGTGTGGCCCAAGGTCTTCTGCCGTCTGGAGGGCGAGCGGGTCGCGTTCTACACGGAGGTCGCGACCGACCTGGAGTTCGGCGTCGCGGACGACCAGCTCGCCCAGCTCGTCGAGTGCGGCCTGTACACGGGCCTGCAGTTCTTCGAGCAGCTCGACGAGCGCTTCCCGGACCCGGAGGCGGACGCCTCCGACGCGAACACCTTCGTCGAGGACCGGCCGCTTTGACGAGCACGTTCCAGGTCGACCTGCACGGCGTCGTCGACCTGCTCGCCCGCCACCTGTACTCGAGCCCGCGCGTCTACCTGCGCGAGCTCCTGCAGAACGGCGTGGACGCCATCACCGCGCGCCGGGACCTGACACCAGCGGTGCCGGGCGAGGACGTCCCCGCGACGATCCGCCTCCGGCCCCTGCCCGACGGCGGGCTCGAGGTCACGGACTCCGGGGTGGGCCTCACGCTGGCCGAGGCGGGCGAGCTGCTCGCCACGATCGGTCGAAGCTCCAAGCGCGACGTCGAGCTCGGGACGGGTCGTGAGCAGTTCCTGGGCCAGTTCGGCATCGGTCTCCTGTCGGCGTTCATGGTCGCCGACGAGATCGAGCTCACGTCGCGCTCGGCGCGCACCCTGCCCGACGGCGCCGTCCCCGCCCCCGTGCGCTGGCGCGGCTTCGCGGACGGCAGCTACGAGCTGACCGAGGTCCCCGCCGAGGATCCCCGGGTCCCCGCCGCGCCGGGCAGCACCGTCCGGCTGCACCCCCGACGGGACATGGAGCACTGGCTCGCCCCGGACACCGTCACGGCCCTCGCCCTGGACTTCGGGTCGCTGCTGCCCGTGGACCTGCAGGTCGAGGTCTCCCTCGACATCGACGGCAGGCCGGACCACGGCGCGGACCGGCGCCCGGGCCCGGGCGCGACCGCCGGGGCCGACGCCGGCAGCGGCGGCGCGCCCACGGTCTGGCGACGCCTGAGCGGCACGGACCTCCCGTGGACGGGAGCGCACACGTCGCCCGCCGAGCGCGACGCTGCGCTCACGCGCTACGCCGAGCAGACGCTCGGCTTCACGCCCCTGGCCCGCATCGACCTCGACCTGCCGCTCGCCGGCCTGACGGGCGTCGCGTACGTCCTGCCCGCCGCGGTGTCCCCCACGACGCCCTCGAGCCACCGGGTGTACCTCAAGCGGATGCTCCTCGGGACCCGCGTCGACGACCTCCTGCCCCCCTGGGCGTTCTTCGTCCGGTGCGTCCTGGACGCCTCCGCGCTGCGCCCCACCGCGTCGCGCGAGGGGCTCTACGAGGACGAGGTGCTGCTCGCGACGCGCGAGGCCCTCGGCGCCCAGGTGCGCGCATGGGCCCTGACGACGCTCGCCGAGGACTCCGCGGCGCGCCGTGCATTCCTCCGGGTGCACCACCTCGCGGTGCGGGCCCTCGCCCTCCAGGACGACGACATGCTCGACCTCGCGGCCCGCGTCCTGCCGTTCGAGACCACCGAGGGGACGGGCACGCTCGCGGACCTGGCCGCGACCCTGCCGGACGGGGCGCGCCTGCTGTGGACCCCGAGCGTCGAGGAGTTCCGACGCGTCGCGCCCGTCGCGGCCGCCCAGGGCCTCGGCCTCGTCAACGGCGGGTACGTGTACGACGCCGACCTGCTCGAACGCATCGCGCGCCGCTTCCCGCAGTGGCGGCTGTCGCCCGTGACGTCGGCCGACGTCTCCCGGGCGCTCCTCGAGGTGGACCCGCTGCGTGAGCTCGAGGTCGCGGACGCCGTCCGCGCCGTCGACGACGCGCTCGCGCCGCAGGACTGCGAGGTGATCGTGCGTGCCTTCGAGCCCTCGGTCCTGCCCGCCATGCTCCTGCACGACCGCGACGGGGACCACCAGCGCGAGGCGCAGGCCGCCGCCGACGCGGCGGACGACGTCTGGGGCCAGGTGCTCGCCGGGCTCGCGGGCCCCGCCCGGTCACGACAGCTCGTGCTCAACGACACCAACGAGACCGTCCGTTCGCTCCTCGCGACGACGGACCCGCACGTCCTCGAGGCCGGTGCCCAGTCCCTGTACGTCACCGCCCTCCTGCTCTCCGGCAGACCCTTGCGGGCCTCGGAGGCCACCCTCATGAACGGCTCGCTCGCCGTCCTGCTCGACCGGGCCCTGCGCCCCGGCACCACCCCCCTGGAGGAGAACAGATGACCCGCTCGGTCCACGAGGCCAACGCCGCGCTGTCCCGCGTCCGGGAGATGCCCTACGGCGTCGCGCGCAGCACGGCCGCCGCCGCGGAGCTCGGACGGATCACGTCCGACGGCCCGGACGAGGCCCGCGCGTACGCGCTCTTCGTCCTCGTCGAGTCCTACGTCTGGGGAAACGAGGTCACCAAGGCCTATCTCCCGTTCACCCAGCTCCTGCGCTGGTGGGACGAGCACCCCGAGCACTTCGACGAGCAGGAAACGCACTCGCTGTTCTGGTCGTTCAAGTGGATGGTCGGCAACCTCATGGACTTCCCCGCCGTCCCGGCCGCGCAGATCGAGCGGACCCTCGACGACATGGAGCGCCGGTACGCGGTCGCGGGCAACGGCATGAACGCCGTGGCCATGTCTCGCTTCCAGTGGGCTCGTGCCCGCGGGGCCCTGGACACCGCGGACGCCTACGAGGCCTGGGTCGCCACGCCCCGGGACGACTTCTCGCAGTGCGAGGCGTGCGAGCCCGGGGACCGCGCCGCCTACCTGCTCGACGCCGGACGCCTCGGCGAGGGGGTCCGTCTCCTGGAGCAGGTGCTCGCGGGCTCCCCCACGTGCGCGACCGAGCCCGGCGACATGCTCTCCCGGCTCCAGCTCGCGTACCTCGAGACCGGGCAGGCCGACAAGGCCGCCGCGACCCACCGGCGCGGGCTGCGGCACCTCGACAACGGGGTCTCGATGGAGGGCCCACAGGGTCGTCACATCGAGTTCCTCGCCCGGACGGGCAACGTCGAGCGTGCCCTGGCCCGGATCGAGGAGCACCAGGACCACCTCCTGAGCGCGGACTCCCCGCGCGACCGCTGGTCCTTCCTGCTCAGCGTCGGCACCGTGACGGCGGTGCTCGTGGCCGAGCACGGCGAGCGCCCGGTCGCCCTGCGCGAGGTCCCGGCCTCCACGGTCGGCGAGCTCGACCGCTGGGTACGCCGTGAGGCCCTCGAGATCGCGGCGGCGTTCGACGCCCGCAACGGCACCGACGCGGCGACCCGGCGCACCGAGGCGGTGTGGACCCACGCCCCGGTCCTGCTCCCCGTGAGCCTGAGCGTGCTGGCGGCGGCGCAGGAGGGAGCGCCCACGTCTGCGGTCTCCGAGGCTGCGGACGCCGGGGCCCGGGGTGCCGCGACGACGGCGCAGCCCACGGGCGGCCCGTCCGACCTCTCGGCGCTCGACGCCGGCACCTGGGCCACGTCCATGGTCGAGGGGACGGACCCGGAGGAGAGCGCGGAGTCTCTCGTGGCCCGCGCCGCGGTGCTCGCCGCGAGCGACCCTGCGGGGGCCGCCGGCCTGTACCAGCGCGCCGCCGCACGGCTCGAGGTCCAGGGGGCGCTCGACGGGGCGGGCTTCGCGCTGGCCGAGGCCGCCCAGCTCGCGGCGGTCGAGCAGGACGTCGAGGGAGCCCTCGCGGCCTTCCCCCGTGCGGTGGCGCTCCTGCGGGCCGGCGGCGTCACCCCCGCGTACCGCGGCCCGGTCGTGCGCGTCTTCGCCCGGCTCAGCGCTCGCGCGGGTGCTGCCGGGGCCGGGCTGACGGCCGTCGACAAGGTCCTGGCCGAGATCGGTACCCCGTCGACAGGCGGCGCCGTCGGTTCCGCGACCGGCGGTGCGGTCGTGTCCACGCTCACCGGGGACGCCGCGTCCGAGGGGACCGTCCCCGCGCAGGAGGACGGGACGGCCCGCGAACGCCTCGAGCTCCTCGACACCCGTGCCCGGCTCCTGGCCACGCTCGGGGAGCACGATCGTGCGTCTGCGGCCGCCGAGGCCGTCGCCGAGGAGTACGCCCGCTCGGGCGACCTGCGCGGCGCGGCGCACGCGTTCTGGCTCGCGGGGGCCGCGCGCGCGGCGGCGGGGGACCTCGAGTCCGCGGTCCCCGCGCTCGAGTCCGCGGTCGACGGGTTCCGGCTCGCGCACGACCAGGACGACTGGGCGCGCGTGGGCAACGAGCTCGTCGGTGTGCTGCGCAGGCTGGGTCGTGACGACGAGGCCGGCCAGGTGGCGGAGTCGGTCAGCCGCCGCTGACCCCGCGTCGCGGCGTGCGGAGCGTCGCCCGGTCCGGGTTCCCGGGTCGGGCGGCGCGCCCTGCGGCCCGTGCCGGCCGCGAGTCACGGACCAGGACCGCCGGAGCGCGGAACCTCACGACCTCGTAGACGCGTCCCTCGTACTCCCCCGTCGCGTGCCGGACGTCGCGGTCCCAGCCCGCGCCCAGCGCGCCGAGCACCGCGTGCTCGGCCGCCCCGGCCGCGCCCGCGTCCGCGTCCGCGGGGCGAGCGACGCCGTCGGGCAGGGGGGCCCGTGCCCCGGTGACGACGACCAGTCCCGTGCCCTCCTCCGCGAGGACGTCGCGCACGAGGCCGACCGCGGCCGCCGGGACCGTACCGGTGCCGAGCTCGACGACCTCGACCGGTCCCTCCCAGCCTGCCGCCTCGAGGGCGAGCAGCGCGACCGATGCCGCGACGCCCGCGACGGGCAGGTCGGGGTCCGACGGACGCGGGGTCCAGCCCCACCAGCGTGGAGCGACCCCGACGGCTTCCAGCCCCGGGCGCGCCGTGCCCCGACGGTCGTCGGGGCGGCGCGCCCCGCAGTCGAGGACCACGACGCGGTGCGCGTCGCGGGCCAGGTCGCGCAGGGCGTCGAGCGCCTGGGACCGCGGCTCCGCGAGGACCTCGGCGCTCCCCGCGACGCCCGGGACGAGCAGCGGGGTTCCGGGCACGGCGACAGCGCGAACGATCACGCGCGCCACGCTACCCCGCGAGCAGGACGATCCCCAGCGGGCGCGGGTAGGGTGGGCACATGAGGTTCTTCGGCGGCAGACGGGGACACCAGGCAGGACGGGACGACTCGGGCGACCAGGGCAGGAAGGACGCTCCCGACGAGCACGCGCGGGACGAGGTCGGCGGCACCTCCGGCGCCGCGCTCGACGACGCGGCCCTGCACGCCTCGGTCGAGAGCCTGCTGCTCCGCGAGCTCGGTGGCACCATGGTCGCCGACATCGAGCACGACAAGATCCCCACCCCCCTGCACCGCGCGCGCGTCCTCGAGTGGATCGCGGACGCCGGGTACAGCTACTTCATCGACGCGGAGGGCGACGTCGGCGGCCTGTGGCACGGGCGGCTGTTCTACTTCCTGCTGTTCGGCTCGCACACCGAGATCCTGCAGGTCCGGGGCCAGTGGAACCGGGACATCACGATCGAGCGCCTCGAGGAGATCCTCGAGTTCTGCAACGAGTGGAACGCCGACCGCATCTGGCCCAAGGCCTACACGCGCGTGCGCGACAACGGCATGGTCCACGTGTTCACCGAGGTCACGGTCGACCTGGAGCACGGCGTGAACGACGACCAGCTCGACCAGCTGCTCCAGTGCGGGCTGTCGACGGGCTCGATGTTCTTCGACGCGCTCGACGAGTTCTACCCGGACCCCGCGAGGTCGGCACCATGAGCCCCGCCCCCCGGACGAGCTGGCTCGCACGCCTGTTCGGCAACCACCGGCCCAAGCCCGTCGAGGACGTGCCCGTCGACGTCGAGCTGCCCACCCCCCTGTCGACCCGCCGCATCGGGGACTACCTGTCGCGACGCGGCTACCACTTCCGGATCGACGACGACGGCGACATCACGGGCACCTGGGACGGCAACCGGTTCTGGTTCCTGCTGCTGGGCGACCACGAGGAGATCCTCCAGATCCGTGGTCGCTGGTCGACGACCGTGCCCGTGACCTCGCGCCTCGCACTCCTGCAGGCCGTCAACGACTGGAACCGCGAGCGCATCTGGCCCAAGGTCTACGTCCGCGAGGAGGGCCAGGGTCTCGCGATGTACGCCGAGGTCTCGGTCGACCTCGAGCAGGGTGCGACCGACGACCAGCTCGGGCAGATCGTCTCGTGCGGCCTGGGCACCGCGGTGCAGCTCTTCAGCACGATCGGCGGGCAGCTGCCGCAGGTCTGAGAGGCTCCGCCACCCGGGGCCGACGTGCCGCGCCCGGCCCGCGTCGACCCCCGCGCAGAGTCCCGTCCACCGCTCGGCGCCCGGCCTCGACGCCCCGTCAGGGGCGGCGCAGGCTCGGCAGTCCCAGGCTCACCGGGCCGCCCGCTGCGGGCGCGCCGTGCGAGTGACCGTGGTCGTCGCCGCCGCCCAGGCGGGTCTTCTCGCGCGCGACCCAGGCGTCGCCCGAGCGCGTACGGCGCACCGCGTAGGTGCCGACGCCTGCGGGGCCGGCCACCGCCGAGTCCGCGACCAGGTGGTAGGGCGCCGACCGGGTGACCTCGACCGTGACCATGTCGCCGGGACGGGGCAGGCGCGGGTCCAGGTCGTCGGCGAGGCGCGGGTCGTCGGCCGTGACGTCGGCGTCGGTGCGGCCGGCCATCAGGGTCACGACGTCGTCGGGCACCGCGAGGTGGACCAGGCGGTTGTCCGCCGCGCGACCGGTCAGGCGGTGCGTCGCGCCGTCCTTGCGCCCCGACCCCTCGGTCACGAGCACCTCGACCGTACGCCCGACCTGCCGGGCCGACTCCTCGGCGCTGACCCGGTCCTGGAGCGCCTGGAGACGCTCGTACCGCTCTTGGACGACCTCCTTGGGCAGCTGGTCCGGCAAGGTCGCGGCCGGGGTGCCCGGGCGCTGCGAGTACTGGAACGTGAAGGCCGAGGAGAACCGGGAGGCCTCGACGACGCGCAGCGTCTCGGCGAAGTCCTCCTCGGTCTCGCCCGGGAAGCCCACGATGAGGTCGGTCGTGATCGACGCGTCGGGCATGGCCTCGCGCACCCGGTCGAGGATCCCGAGGAACTTCTCCGAGCGGTAGGACCGGCGCATGGCCCGCAGGATGCGGTCCGACCCCGCCTGGAGCGGCATGTGGAGCTGCGGCATGACGTTGGGCGTCTCGGCCATGGCCGCGATCACGTCGTCGGTGAAGGCCGCAGGGTGCGGGGACGTGAAGCGCACGCGCTCGAGCCCGTCGATCTCGCCGCAAGCGCGCAGCAGCTTGGCGAACGCCCCGCGGTCGCCGAACTCGACGCCGTAGCTGTTCACGTTCTGCCCCAGCAGGGTCACCTCGATCGCGCCCTGGTCGACGAGCGCCTGGACCTCGGCGAGGACCTGCCCCGGGCGCCGGTCGCGCTCCTTGCCGCGCAGGTGCGGCACGATGCAGAACGTGCACGTGTTGTTGCAGCCGACGCTGATCGACACCCAGCCCGCGTACACGGACTCGCGCTTGGTCGGCAGGGTCGAGGGGAAGACCTGGAGGGACTCGGCGATCTCGACCTGCGCGGCCTCGTTGTGCCGGGCGCGCTCGAGGAGCACGGGCAGCGCGTCGAGGTTGTGGGTGCCGAACACGACGTCGACCCACGGCGCCTTCTCGACGATGCCCGACCGGTCCTTCTGCGCGAGGCACCCCCCGACCGCGATCTGCATGCCCGGGCGCCGGGCCTTGATCGACGCGAGCTGGCCCAGGTTCCCGTACAGGCGCGTGGCCGCGTTCTCCCGGACCGCGCACGTGTTGATGACGACGACGTCGGCACGGTGAGCGGCCTCGTCGGCCGCCTCGGCCCGCGTGTAGCCGGCCTGCTCGAGCATCCCGGCCATGTGCTCGGAGTCGTGCACGTTCATCTGGCAGCCGAGCGTGCGGACCATGTAGGTCCGGGGCGCGTCGGACGCGACCGCGCTGCCGGCACCTGCGGGCACGTCGGCGGGACCCGCTGCGGGGCTGTCTTCGGGGCGGAGCGCGGTGGAGAACATCACCGTCAAGGGTACGGCGCCGCGCCCGACCTACCGAAACGCTCGTTCGCCGCGAGCCGGGACCAGCCGGGCATCTGTTGCCCGTCCGTTGCCGAACTGTTGCCGGAAACAGTGGCGTGCGCAACAAAACCCCCCTAGGTTCATGAAATGGACGCGCAACCGACCACCCCGAGCGACGCTCCCGACGCGTCGCCCACCGCACCCCTGCCCACACCCGACGCGCCCGCACGTGCCGACGAGCTCGGATCTCCGCTCGTCGAGCTCCACGGGGTCAACAAGCACTTCGGCGACCTCCACGTCCTGCAGGACATCGATCTCACGGTCCGTCGCGGCGAGGTGCTCGTCGTGATCGGCCCCTCGGGATCGGGGAAGTCCACCCTGTGCCGGGCCATCAACCGGCTCGAGACGATCGACTCCGGCACCATCGTGATCGACGGCGAGCCGCTCCCGGAGGAGGGCAAGGAGCTCGCCCGGCTGCGCGCCGACGTCGGCATGGTGTTCCAGTCCTTCAACCTGTTCGCCCACAAGACCATCCTCGACAACGTGACGCTCGGGCCCGTCAAGGTCCGACGGACCCGTGCCGCGGAGGCCAAGAAGGAGGCCCTCGCCCTGCTCGACCGGGTGGGGATCAGCGACCAGGCCGAGAAGATGCCCGCCCAGCTCTCGGGCGGTCAGCAGCAGCGCGTGGCCATCGCCCGGGCCCTGGCCATGCATCCCAAGGTCATGCTCTTCGACGAGCCGACCTCGGCGCTGGACCCCGAGATGATCAACGAGGTCCTCGACGTCATGGTCGCGCTCGCCAAGGAGGGCATGACCATGATCGTCGTGACGCACGAGATGGGCTTCGCCCGCAAGGCGGCCCACCGCGTGGTCTTCATGGCCGACGGCCAGATCGTCGAGGAGGCCCCACCCGAGGAGTTCTTCACGAACCCGAAGAGCCATCGCGCCCAGGACTTCCTGTCCAAGATCCTGACGCACTGACCGCCCCGCACCCCGACCCCACCGACGCACCGACGCGTCACCCGGGACGGCACCCGCCGGCCCGGCTCGCACCGATCCGACACACCTCGCGACCAGCAGTCCCCTGACAGCACGGCAGCACGTACGGCCCACGGTCCCCGGGCTCGACGAAGAACCCGGACCCACCTGTAGCAACCGAACAGCTCGACCGGCAACGACCGCCGGGCGCAGCGGGTGACCACCAGGACTCCCGTGACGGCTCGGCATTGACGAAGAGGATGACAACATGCGCACACGTACCCGTACCGGAGGACTCGTCGCACTCGCCGCGACCGCCGCACTCGCCCTGAGCGCCTGCGGAGGCGACGACAGCAGCGGCGGCTCGACCGAGGGCGGCGGCACCGCCAGCGGCGGCGGCGAGAAGATCACGATCGGCATCAAGTTCGACCAGCCGGGCCTGGGCTTCAAGGAGGGTGACACCTACACCGGCTTCGACACCGACGTCGCCCGCTACGTCGCGGAGAAGCTCGGCTACTCGGAGGACCAGATCGAGTGGACCGAGGCGCCGTCGGCCCAGCGCGAGACGCTGCTGAGCACGGACCAGGTCGACATGATCTTCGCGACGTACTCGATCACCGACAAGCGCAAGGAGACCGTCGCGTTCGCCGGACCGTACTTCGTCGCCGGGCAGGACCTGCTCGTCGCGGAGGACAACACCGACATCCAGGGACCCGAGGACCTCGAGGGCAAGAACCTCTGCTCGGTCACCGGGTCCACCTCGGCCCAGCGCATCAAGGACGAGTACGCCGCCGGGGTCCAGCTCCTCGAGCAGCCGGGCTACGCCGAGTGCGTCACGGCCCTGCTCTCGGGTCAGGTCGACGCGGTCACCACGGACGACATCATCCTGGCCGGGCTCGCGGCCCAGCCCGCGAACAAGGGCAAGGTCAAGGTCGTGGGTGCGCCGTTCTCGACCGAGCGCTACGGCGTCGGGATCTCGCAGAGCAGCGACAAGTGCGAGGACATCAACACCGCGATCACCGAGATGATCGAGGACGGCTCGTGGGAGGAGGCCATCACGGCCAACACCGAGGGCACCGGGTACACCCCGAACTCGTCGGAGAACCCGCCGACGCCGGACGCCTGCGCCTGACAGGTCCGCTGCCGGGCCGGGCTCGCGTCCTCGAGGACGCGGGTCCGGCCCGGCACCCGTCCCTGTCCGGTCTCGTGCGGCGTCCGCGCCGCATCTCGTGAAGGGTGACCCGTCGTGGGTGACTACCTCTCTCAGTTCCTGCGTCTCTTCGAGTCCTACGACGTGCTGGGCGCGTTCTGGGTCAACATCCAGCTCACGTTCTGGGCGGCGATCCTCGCCCTGGTGATAGGCACCGTGCTCGCGCTCATGCGGATCTCCCCGATCCCGAGCCTGCAGTGGGCGGGCGCGACGTACGTGACGCTGTTCCGCAACACGCCCCTGACGATCATCATGGTCTTCCTGACCCTCGGGGTCTGGGGGCAGCTCAAGATCCAGCTCGCCGACGACTTCCCGTCGAACTTCTTCCGCTTCGCTGTGCTCGGGCTGGCCGTCTACCACGCGGCGTTCGTGTGCGAGGCGATCCGCTCCGGGGTCAACACCGTGCCCCTGGGCCAGGCCGAGGCGGCCCGCGCGATCGGCCTGTCGTTCCTGCCGGCGGCGCGCATCGTGATCCTGCCGCAGGCGTTCCGCGGCTCGGTCGCCCCGCTCGGCAACGTGCTCATCGCCCTCATCAAGAACTCGACGGTCGCAGCCGCTGCCGGCGTCGCGACGGAGACCTCCAGCCTCATGAAGACCATGATCGAGTTCGACTCCGACGTCATCATCGCGATCTTCCTGACGTTCGCGATCGGGTACGTGATCCTCGTGATCCCGGTCGGCCTCGCGACGACGACGCTGTCCCGCCGCCTGGCGGTGAAGCGATGAGGGCGCAGCAGCAGACGGTCCTGTTCGACGCGCCGGGGCCCCGGGGTCGCCGGACCATCGTGATCGGCAACGTGATCGGCGCGGTCGTGGTCGCCGGCATCGCGGCGTACGCCCTGGTCCTGCTGGGGCGCGAGGACCAGCTGACCGCGGAGAAGTGGCAGCCGATCTTCACGGCTGACGCGTGGGAGAACTTCTTCCTCCCCGGCATCGTCGACACCCTGCGCGCCGCGGGCGTGGCGATCGTGGGGGCGATCGTGTTCGGCCTGCTGTTCGGCATCGGGCGTCTCTCGGCGCTCCGGGCGGTCCGCTGGCTCTCGGGTCTCGTGGTCGAGTTCTTCCGGGCGGTCCCTGTCCTGCTCATGATGATCTTCTTCTGGCTGTTCCTGGCCCAGCTCAAGGTGCCCGACGCGCCGTTCTGGGCGGTCGTCATCGCCCTGGTCCTGTACAACGGCTCGGTGGTCGCGGAGCTCGTGCGCTCGGGGGTCTACGGTCTGCCGAAGGGCCAGCACGAGGCGGCTCTCGCGGTGGGCCTGACGCGGGGGCAGTCGCTCCGGTCGGTCGAGGTGCCGCAGGCGCTCATCGCGATGCTGCCCGCGCTGGTCTCGCAGCTCGTGGTGGTCCTCAAGGACACCGCGCTCGGCTACATCATCACGTACACCGAGCTGCTCCAGGAGTCGCGCCGGCTGGGGTCGGCGTACGGCAACATCCTCCAGGCGCTGCTCGTCGCGGCGGTCCTGTTCATCACGATCAACTACGTGCTCTCGAAGGTCGCCGAGATCCTCGCGCGCCGGCTCAAGGGGCGGACCGCGGGTCCGGTCCGGGCGGCGACGCCCGGCCTCGCGGTCGGGGCGCGCGGCGCGGCCCCGGTGGGGACGGCACCTGCCCCGGCCGCACCTCCCGCGCCCAGGTAGCAGCCCGTCGCAGCCCGTCCTCCGGGCGAGCAGCACAGCACAGGCGTCCCGGGTCGTCACG